>NZ_JBFBNR010000013.1:0-209565 GCF_040687675.1 Kitasatospora sp. NPDC056731 | reverse complement strand
GGACAGGGAACGTACGATCGTTCTCCATGTCCGCCAGCACAGATTCTTCGCATCGGTCTGCCCGAAACACTTCTCGTCCGGGCCACCGCTCCAGCACGATGAACGGCATGCCGCTCAACGACCTGCCCTGGTGGCGCTGGCGAGCCCGACTGCGCTCGGCGCTGCACATGTTGTCCGACCCCGGTTTCCAGCAGGAGACCTGGCTGAACGGCCGGGAGGGGTACGGCGACGTGACCGACGCCGTCTACCGACTGGTCGAGGACACCTGGCTGGACCACTGGTCGGCCGAGAAGTACGTGGGCACGATCTTCCGCGACTCCGCCGAGGCCGCCCTGGTCGACGTCGCGGTGCTGCGCGTGGTCCAGCTGCTGCACGAGGTCGGCGCGGACGCCCACGCCTCCGCCTACTTCGGCCACCCCGGCTGGCCGGAGGCGGTCCGGGCCGCGCGCGAGGCGCACGTCGCGCTGGCGGTGAACGACGGGGACGACCCGGACGCGGTGCCCAAGTCGCTGGACGTGCTGCGCATCCTCACCCGGGTCTGAGTCCACGGCGGGGCTACCGGCCGGGCGCCCGGTCGAGTGCCTGGTCGGGCTTTCGGCCGGGCCGCTGAGCAGTGCCGTCCCGCAGTACGGGCAGCGGGGCGGCGCCTGTCCAGGATGTGACACGCTGGACCACCCACGAACGCCACGACCTCAGGACGGGATACCCCCAGTGGACCAGCAGCCGGCCAGCGCCCAGTACGTCCTCACGCTGTCCTGCCCCGACAAGCAGGGCATCGTCCACGCCGTCTCCAGCTACCTCTTCATGACCGGCTGCAACATCATCGACAGCCAGCAGTTCGGCGACGGGGACAGCGGGCTGTTCTTCATGCGGGTGCACTTCTCCGCCGCCGAGCCGGTCACCGCCGACAAGCTGCGGGCCAGCTTCGCGGCGATCGGGGCCTCGTTCGGGATGGACTGGCAGATCCACCCGACCGAGCAGCGGATGCGGATCGTCCTCATGGTCAGCAAGTTCGGACACTGCCTGAACGACCTGCTCTACCGCACCCGGATCGGCGCCCTGCCGGTGGAGATCGCCGCGGTGGTGTCCAACCACACCGACCTGCGCGACCTGACCGAGAGCTACGGCGTCCCGTTCCACCACATCCCGGTCACCCGGGACACCAAGGCCGACGCCGAGCAGCAGCTGCTGGACCTGGTCGCCAAGGAGGACGTCGAACTGGTCGTGCTGGCCCGCTACATGCAGGTGCTCTCGGACCAGCTGTGCACCGCGCTGTCCGGCCGGGTGATCAACATCCACCACTCCTTCCTGCCGAGCTTCAAGGGCGCCAAGCCCTACCACCAGGCGCACGCCCGGGGCGTGAAGCTGATCGGCGCCACCGCGCACTACGTCACCGCCGACCTCGACGAGGGCCCGATCATCGAGCAGGAGGTGGCCCGGGTGACCCACGACGTCACCCCGGACCAGCTGGTCGCGCTCGGCCGGGACGTCGAGTGCCAGGCGCTGGCCCGTGCGGTGAAGTGGCACAGCGAGCACCGGGTGCTGCTGAACGGCACCCGCACGGTGGTCTTCGCGTAGAGCGGTCGGCGTGGTCGGAGCGGCTGTGGCCGTTTACGGCCGCGACAGCAGCGGCAGGGCGTGCAGCACCTCGCGGATCGCGGCCCGGTCGCCGTGCTCGCCGACCGGCAGCCGGTCCGGATCGCGGTGCGCGGCGGCCAACTGGCAGAGCTCCAGGCCGTCCAGCACCATCGAGGCCACCGGCTCGCCGCCGGACGGCCCCGACTCCGGCCCGTCCAGCGGTATCAGCCACTCGCCGGCCGCCGGGCCGTCGATCACCAGCCGCAGCCGCCGGCCCCGGCCGTGACCCTGGTCCGCCACGGGCGGGAGGGCTGGCGCCCCGGCGGGCTCGGGACGGGTGGCGCGGGCGGCACGCAGGTCGGCCAGTGCCCGCGGGACCATCCGGACCGCCAGGTCCACCATCTGCCGCAGGTGCTGGGGCGCCGGCGGGTCGTACGGGTAGGCGACCGCGCGGGCCACGTCCTCGCCGTGCACGTAGCACTCGAAGGCGCGGTCCACGAAGGCGTCGCGCAGCGGCAGCACGGCGAAGCCGTAGTCGACGGGGGTGTTGCCCCGCGGGGCGAGCGCGGCGCTGCGCACCAGGTCGTGGGTCTGCCGCCGCCACCGCTCCCGCACCGACTGCGGCGGGAGGTCGGCCCGGTCGGCGACCAGTCGGGCGGTGCGCTCGGCGATCCCGGCGTACGGCCCGCCCTGCAGCGGGACCCGGGGCAGGAGCAGGGGCGCCGGCAGCCGCGCGGGCGGCTCCTGCGGCGGCACCCGCCGGGCGGCCGGGGCCGGCGTGGCGCCCGGGCCGGCCGGCACCGGGTCGGGCAGGCCGAGGGCGAGCGCCAGATAGCCGTCCACGGCGGCGAGATGGCACAGCACCTCGGCCGGACGCAGCCGCCCGGTGCCGCCGTGCCACGGCAGGTCGGCCACCTCCTGCCACTCCTCCGGGCCGAGGTCGCGCAGCAGCGCGTCGAGCTTGGCCGTCTCCGCGGTGTACGGCATGCCCCAGGCGGGGACGGGCAGTTCGGCCGGGCGGCGGGCCAGGCACCAGTCGAGCACCTGCTGGCGCAGCGAGTTGGGCTGGTCGAGCGGCTCGTCCAGGGCGAGCCAGCCCGCCGCCTCACGCAGCCGGGCGGCCTCCTCGGCGCACTCCGGGCAGGTGCGCAGGTGCTGCTCCAGCTCGGCGGCGTCACGGCTCGGGCAGGCGCCGAGGGCCCAGGCGCCGAGCAGCGAGCGCAGGGCGTCGTGGCGCTCCTCGGTGGTGGGCTCGCTCCGCTCGCTCATGCGCCCCTGTCCCCGTCGTCCCTGTCGCCCGCGTCGTCCCGGTGGTCCCGGTCGTCGGCCCGGTCGTCCTCGCGGCCGTGCCGCTCGTCGTGGCGGGCGCGCTCCTCGGCCAGTTCGGTGGCCAGCAGTTCCAGGCCGAGCCGCATCCGCTGCTTGGCGGCCTGCTCGCTGATGCCGAGCAGCCGGGCCGTCTCCTGGTAGGTGCGGCCGTCGTAGTACGTCACCGCGATGGTCTCACGCAGGGATTGGGGCAGGGAGTCCACCACGTACTGCATGCGCGCGGCGGTGGCCACGGCGCGGATCTCCGCCTCGGCCGCGCCCTCGCCGCCGCCCGGGCCGTCAAGTCCGCTGCCCGGGCCGCCCGGTACCCGCTCGGCGGCCCGCCGCGCCCGCAGCCGGTCGACCGCGCGGCGGTGGGTGAGCGCGCCGAGCCAGGAGCGCAGCGAGCCCTGGGCGGGGTCGAAGTCCTCGGGGTGCTCCCAGACGTGGGCGAATATCTCCCGGGTGAGCTGGGCGGCGGCGGCCTGGTCGGCGAGTATCCGCCCGGCCAGTCCGTGCACCATCGGCGCGAGCTGGTCGTAGATCTCGCCGAGCGCGGTCTCCTCGCCGCGGGCGAGGCGGCGTTGGAGCTGCTCGTCCCAGCGCGGCGCGCGGTCGGGGGTGGCCATCGGGAACCACCCTCCTGCCCGGGTTTCGCTGGCGTACCCAACGGTATCTTGCGGCCGGTCGGCGGCGGGAGCATTCCCCGAAGAACGGAACCCGGGCCTGCGGATCGTCATCCGGGTCGCGATCCGGGTCGTCGCCCGGTGTCGCCCGGTGTCGCCCGGTCGTCGCCCGTACCGGCGGCCCGTGCGCGGGGCGGTCCGTGGAGGCCGCTGTTCGAAGGCCGTTGGACATATGTCGCACGGGTGGTTCGCGAGTGGCGGGCCGGGTGCGCGGGGCGTCCGGAGGTAGGTTCGCCACTGCGGGACCGGCGGGTCGGCCCGGGCCGGACGAGTGCCGGTACGAGGCTCGCGAGAGTGAACGGGACAGTATGCACTGCGCTGTCCCCCGATCGCTGGAATATGCCCGAAGCGCTTGCCGAGGTCCGTCCGCCCACTCATCCTGAGGCGTAATCGAGTCGCGGCCAGTGCGCGACGGACGAGTTGGCCCGGACGAGTTGGCCCGGACGGGACAGGTCGGGTGAGCGCCGGGCGGGAGCCCGGCCGAGGGCCCGGGTGGCACCGGGCGATGTGCGAGGGTTCGCCGGCTGGACGATCCGGCCCGATCGGGACGATGGCCGAACTGCGAGTGCGGGTGGTGGAGCGGTGCAGGTTCTTCAGGTACAGCTGGCGGTGCAGGCGGACCCGGCCGAGGTCGGCCGGGCCCGTCGGTGGGTGCGCTCGCGGCTGCTGAACCACGGGGTGGACCCGGACGCGCCGGTCGCCGAGACGGTGGTGCTGGTGGTCTCCGAGTTGGTGACCAACGCCGTGGTGCACACCGGGTGTCCGGCGGTGCTGCGGCTCTGCCTGCCGGTGGAGGAGGACCAGGCGGGCGGCGAGCCGGCCGGTCCGCTGCGGGTGGAGGTCGCCGACGCCAGCCGGACGGCCCCCGCCCCGCGGCACGCCGGGGCGGACGAGAACGCCACCAACGGGCGCGGCCTGGAGCTGGTCGAGCTGCTCTGCGAGCGCTGGGGCTGGTTCCCGGACGGCTCGGGCAAGCGGGTGTGGTGCGAGATCGGCGCGGACGCCCGGCCGGCGGACCCGCTGGCGGGCGTGGACTGGGCGGCGCTGGCGCAGTAGCGGCAGCGGCAGCCCGGGGCCTGCTCGGTCCGCTCGGTCCGCTCGGTTCGCTGCCGGTGCCGGGGTCGGTCGCGAAGGTGGTCACGCAGGCGATCGCGTGGCCGATCCCGCCGGTGATCGTTGGCGGAGATCACCGGCCGAAAGTTGACGCAACCATTCCGAATTTCGGACTACCCATTGACGTGACGTATCCGACTGATCACGCTTGGGTGCGGCTCTCCGTCAGTGAGGGGACGCCGAGGGGACGCCCGAACGCCGCCGCGGTGCTGTTGTCCAGGGGGACCACGCCAGCAGGGGGCCGTGGACCGCCGGTCGCGGGCGCTCCTTGGCGAGTGCGGAGGGTGCGACGCGGGTTCAGGGCCCGCGCGTCGCGATTGGATGGTGGCCGGCCGCGCCGTGCTCGGGGTGCACGCGGCCGGCCGCCGTCCGATCCGCCGTCGTCCGGCGGCGCTTTCCGGCCACTCGGCCGAGAGCCGTCCAGGGCACCTGAAGCCGCCCGGGGTCACCCGGGGACGGCGCGGAAGGTTCGCCGGTAGGCGCTCGGGGCGACGTCCAGCCGGCCGCGCAGTTGCAGCCGGAGCGAGGCGGCGGTGCCGAAACCGGACTCCCGGGCGACCTGGTCGATCGTCAGGTCCGTGCGCTCCAGCAGCTGCCGGGCCCGCTCGGTGCGCTGCACGGTGAGCCACTGCCCGGGGCTGGCGCCGGTCTCCTCGCGGAAGCGCCGGGTGAAGGTCCGCAGGCTCATGCCCGCCCGGTCGGCGAGCCGGCTCAGCGCCAGCGGCTGGTCCAGGTGCTCCAGCGCCCAGGCGCGGACGGCGGCGGTGCCCTGGCCGGTGGAGTCCACCGGGCTCGGGGCCTCGACGTACTGCTTCTGGCCGCCCTCGCGCCACGGCGGCACCAGGCAGTTGCGGGCCACCGCGTTGGCCACCGCGCTGCCGTGGTCGCGGCGGACCACGTGCAGGCACAGGTCCACCCCGGCGGCCACCCCGCCGGAGGTGAGGACGTCGCCGTCGTCGGTGTAGAGCACGTCCGGGTCCAGCCGCACCTTCGGGTACAGCTCGGCGAAGCGCCGGGTGTAGCGCCAGTGGGTGGTGGCCGGGCGGCCGTCCAGCAGCCCGGCGGCGGCCAGCAGGAAGGACCCGGTGCAGATCGACATCAGCCGGGTGCCGGGCCGGATCCGGCCCAGGGCGGCGGCCAGTTCGGGGGTGAAGGCGGCGTCGACGGTGGCCGTGCTCGCGTCGGCGGAGGCCGGGATCACCACCGTGTCGGCCCGCTCCAGCAGTTCGGGCCCGTGGTCGACGCTGATCCGGAAGTCCGCGCTGGTGGCGATCGGCCGGCCGTCCAGCGTGCAGGTGGCGACCTCGTAGAGCGGCCGCCCGGCCGGGTCCTTGGCGCCGCCGAAGATGCGGGCGGGGATGCCGAGTTCGAAGGCGATCACGCCGTCGAGGGCGAGTACCGCGACCAGGTGGGCCATGCCGTTCCCCTTCGGTGGTGCGGCCGCCCGGGCCGGTTGGGTCGGTTCGGCCGGTCGGGTCGGTCGGTTCGGTTCGGTTCGGGCCAGTCCGGCCGGTTCGGGCCAGGGTACGCCGGGACCGTGGCCCGATTCTTGCGAAAGCTGTCATTCAGGCCACTCGTCGCGGCCGCGCCGCTTCGGGACACTCGTCCGCGTGACCGAACGCAACGCCTTCGCCCCCGCCCCCGCGCCCGCCCCCGAAGGACCCGTCCGCCCCGCCCGTCCGACCCGCTTCCGGGTGCACTACGCCTGGGTGGTGGCCGGTGTCTCGCTGCTGGTCCTGCTCGGCTCGGCCGGCTTCCGGTCCACGCCCAGCCTGATGATGGACGCCCTGCACAACGAGTTCGGCTGGTCGCTCGGGACGATATCCAGCGCCACCTCCGTCAACCTGACCCTCTACGGCCTCACCGCCCCCTTCGCCGCCGCCCTGATGGACCGTTTCGGCGTGCGCCTGGTGGTGGTCTGCGCGCTGCTGACCATCTCGGTCGGCTCCGGGCTCACCATGCTGATGCGCGAGCCCTGGCAACTGGTGCTCTGCTGGGGCGTGCTGGTGGGCCTGGGCAGCGGCTCGATGGCCGGCGCCTTCGCCACCACCATCACCGGCCGCTGGTTCCAGGCCCGCCAGGGCCTGGTCACCGGCGTGCTGACCGCCGCCGGGGCAGCGGGAAACCTGGTCTTCCTGCCGGTCGGCGCCTGGCTGGTCGAGCACCACGGCTGGCGCTCGGCGGTGATCGTGGTCTCGCTCGCGGCCAGCGCGGTCGCCGTCCCCGTCCTGCTGCTGATGCGCGAGCGGCCCGCCGACCTCGGCCTGCTCCCGTACGGAGCGACCGAGGAGCCCCCGGCGCCCGCCGCCGACGGCCGCGCCCTGACCCGCTCGCTGCGGGTGCTGCGGGACGCCGCCCGGAGCCGGGCGTTCTGGCTGCTGTCCGGCTCCTTCGCGATCTGCGGCGCCACCACCGCCGGCCTGGTCGGCACCCACTTCATCCCGGCCGCCCACGACCACGGCATGCCGGTGACCACCGCGGCCGGCCTGCTCGCCATGATCGGCCTCTTCGACGTGATCGGCACCATCTTCAGCGGCTGGCTCACCGACCGGGTCGACTCCCGGATCCTGCTGGTCACCTACTACGGGCTGCGCGGGATCTCGCTGCTCCTGCTGCCGCAGCTGCTCGCCGGCTCGCTGCAACCGCCGATCCTGGCCTTCGTCATCTTCTACGGCCTGGACTGGGTGGCCACCGTGCCGCCGACCGTCGCGCTGTGCCGCCGGCACTTCGGCGGGGACGCCCCGATCGTCTTCGGCTGGGTGCTGGCCAGCCACCAGATCGGCGCGGCCGTCGTCGCCGGGCTGGCGGGCCTGGCCCGCGACGCGCTCGGGAACTACGACCTCACCTGGTACGGCGCCGGCGCCCTGTGCGTGGTCGCCGTCGGGCTCTGCCTGGCGCTGCGCACCAGCCGGCCGGACCGCCCCGTCCCGGCCCTCTCGTAGGGCGGGCCGGGGGCCTGTCGGGCCGGAGGGCTAGGCTCCGCAACCATGGCGCTCACCTTCACCCTGGACCCGAAGCTCGACCCGGACCTGCGCACCGCCGTCGTCCGACTGTGGGCCGACGTCACCAACGCCGGCGGCGCGGTCGGCTTCGTGGCGCCGGTGACGGAGGACGAGGTCTGGGACACCGCCGACCACCAGTTCGCCGGGGTCGAGCCGGACGGCCCGGACCGGCTGCTGGTCGCCCACGAGAGTGACACCGGCCGGCTGGTCGGTGTCCTCTTCTTCGAGTCGATGCGCTTCGACCTGATGGAGCACTGGCGGATGCTCAAGCGGGTCATGGTGCACCCCGACTGCCAGGGCCGCGGCTACGGTGCCCGGCTGCTCGCCGAGGCCGAGCGGATAGCCCGGGAGTGGGGCCTGGAGAGCCTGCGGCTGACCGCGCGCGGCGGCCAGGGCCTGGAGCGCTTCTACACCCGTTGCGGCTACCGGGAGGTCGGCCGGGTGCCGGCCGCGATCCGGGTCGCCCCCGGGGACGATCGCGACGACATCACTCTCTGGCTCGACCTGCGCTGAGCGGCGGGTCCGGTCGGGCGGCGGCGGGCGGGGGACGGGCGCCCCCTTCCCCGCGCCGCCCGTCAGGCATGCTTCACTGGGAGACCGGCCCCCGCCCAAACCAGTGAAAAGCCAGACCAGTGAAAAGGATGTGTCCCGTGAGCAGCACCGGCCAGGAGAAGTCGCACGCCACGCTCCGCTACACCTCCCTGCGGGTCAGCATCTTCCTCGGCTGCCTGCTGGTCGCCCTGCTGCTCGGGCACTTCAAGATCATCCCGGTCAGCGGCCAGGCCGGCGTGATCTTCCTGTTCCTGCTGGCCGCGATCGCGTCCGCGCCGCTCAGCTACGTGCTGCTGAGCCGTCAGCGCGACGACATGTCCGCCCAGATCACCACCAAGGTCACCGGCCTGCGCAGCCGCACCGCCGAGCGGATCGCCGCGCAGAACGCCGAGGAGGACGCCGTCGACGAGGCGGCCCGGACGGCCGCCGTCCGGCAGAGCTGACCCCGGCCGGACCCGCGACCGCAGCTGCCGTGCCCGACTCCGCCGCCTCGGACGCCTCCGCTTCCGACCCCGACCCCGCTTCCGCTTCTGCGGCTTCCGAGCCCGGACCGGCCGACCCGCCGTCCGGGCCGTCCGCGTTGCGCGGGTCGGCCGTCGAGGGGTCGTCCGTCGAGGGGGCGCCCGTCGAGGCGGAGGCCGGGACCTGGCCGGCCCCGGTGCGTCGGCCCACCGGCCGGGACGTGGCCAGGCTCGCCGGGGTCTCCCAAGCCACCGTCTCACTGGTCTTCTCCGGCGCCGAGGCCGGCCGCAGGGTCTCCGACGCCACCCGGGAGCGGGTCCGGGAGGCCGCCCGCAGCCTCGGCTACCGCCCGCAGGCGGCCGGCCGGCAGCTGCGGCTCGGCCGTAGCGGGATGATCCTGCTGGCGGTGCCGAACATCCTCGGCCCGTTCTTCGGCCGGGTGCTGGAGGGCGTCCACGAGGAGGCCGGCCGGCACGGCCTGGCGGTCGTGGTCAGCTCCGGCTGGGGGAGCGCCACCCTCGCCGAGGCCGCCACCACCAGTCGCTTCGACGGCCTGCTGATCTGCTCCCCGGACGACAGCCAGCTCGGCGAGCTGCCCGCCGACACCCCCGCCGTCTTCCTCGACGCCGACCCGGGCACCGACCGGGCCCGGCCGACCGTCGAACTCGACGTGGCGGGCGGGATGCGCGCCGCCGTCGAGCACCTGGCCGGGCTCGGCCACCGCCGGATCGGGCGGCTGCGCTCCACCCACTCCGCGTACACGTTCCGGGTGCGGCAGGCCGCGTTCGAGCAGGTCGCCGCCGAACTCGACCTGGAGGTCGTGGAGTTGGGCGTGAGCCTGAACGAGGGTCAGCCGGCCGCGCGGAGCGTGGCGCGCCGCCTGCTGGAGCGCCCGGACCGCCCGCGTGCGGTGATCTGTGACGACGACGTGGTCGCCTCCGGGGTGTACCAGGCCGCCGCGGAGCTGGGGCTGAGGGTGCCGGCCGACCTGTCGGTGGTCGGCATGGACAACGTCGCGGTGGCCGCGCTGCTGGCCCCGCCGCTGACCACCGTCGACCTGCCCGGCGAGGAGCTGGGCCGGGTCGGCGCGGCGGCGCTGGCGGGCCTGCTGCGCGGCGAGCGGGCGGCGCCCGTCCCGCCGCTGGCCACCTCGCTGGTGCTGCGCTCCTCCACCGCGCCGGCGGTCGGCGGGCCGGGGCGGGGCGCGAAGCAGTAGGTAGTAGGAGAAGCAGTAGGCAGTAGTAGGGGAGAACGAAAGACCGCGCCCGCCGGCCAGACCCCGGTGGGCGCGGTCGTCTGTGGGGGGCCTCAGCCCACCGGCACCGGCTGCACCGGCTGCACCGACGGCACCGGGTGGAACCAGCGACGGGCACCGAACAGCAGCAAGGCACCGAGGGCGATCCCGCCCGCCGCGCACAGCGCCACCGGCCGCAGCGAGTCCTCGGCCAGGTTGCCGGACACCGCGTAGCCGAGCGAGTTGCCCGTCGCGAACAGCGTCACCAGCCAGGCGAACGCCTCGGTCACCGTCCCGGTCGGCGCCAGCTCGGCGACCAGCACGAACGCCGCCGCCAGCAGCGGCGCCAGCCCGATCCCGGAGAGGAAGGCCAGCGCGGCCATCGGGTACGGTCCGGGCAGCAGTACCAGCGGCAGGTAGGACGCGGCCATCGCGAGCGCCATGACCCAGGTGCGGGTGGCCGTGCTGCTGCGCCACTTCACCGCGCCGTAGGCGAGCGCGCCGAGCAGGCCGCCGAGCGCCGCCAGCGCCAGCAGGGTGCCCGCGCCACCGGGCAGGGCGTCGGCGTGGTGCTCGGCGTAGGCGATGAACAGCACGTTCTGCGCGCCGACCGCCCAGCCGGCCCCGGCCAGTCCGACCAGCAGCAGCACCAGGCCGGGGGAGCGTAGCGGGCCGAGCAGCCCGGCGGAGTGTGCGCGGGCCGGGGCGCGCCAGGACCGGGCCGGGGCGGTGGTGGCCACGATCAGCGCGCCGGCCAGCCCCAGTCCGGCGGCCATCCAGAGCGCGGCGACCGGGCTGAACAGGCCGGCGATCCCGGCGACGGCCAGCGGGCCGGCCACGTAGAGGATCTGCTGGGAGGCGGAGTCGAAGGCGTAGGCGGTGTCGAGCTGCTCCTCCTCCACCACGTCCGGCCAGAGCGAGCGCAGGCAGGGTTCGAGCGGGGGCATGGCGAGCCCGGCGATCGAGGCGCCGAGCGGGGCGGCGATCTCGGAGCCGGGGGCGAGGGCGAGCAGCGCGTACCCGCCGCCGGCGAGCACGGCGGAGGCGAGCAGGACGCGGGGCTGCCCGGTGCGGTCCACGATCCGCCCGAGCACCGGCCCGCCGACGGCGGCGGAGATCGCGTAGGCGGCGGTGGCCAGTCCGATCCGCCCGTACGGCGCGCCGGCCTCGCGCAGGGCGAGGGCGATCACCAGGGCGGTCATGCCGGCGGGCAGGCGGCCGAGCAGGGTGCCGAGGAGCAGGCGGCTGACGTGGGGGGCGCGGAGCAGGGCGAGGTAGCCCATCGGCGTCTTCTCCGGTCTGGGCAGGCGAGGGCGGGGACGCCGTCAAAGTTATACGTATAACCGCTCAGCGGTCAATCGGGTCGGTGAGGATGATCTGATGGTGCGTCAGCTTCGTTCGTGTCCGGATCCCACTCCAACCTCAAACAACTACTTTGAACATCTCAAACCTTTGCTGCTAATGTGTCGGCCATGACCACCTCAGACGCATCGCGGAAGAACGGCCAGGGCTCGCTGCCCGGCGCCGCCCGCCCGTGCGCTCTGACCGGTGCTGTGGACAGCCCGCGCCGTTGTCGCGCCACGAGCTGTATCCCGGCGGCACGCCCCTGACCGGGGGCCGGGACCTCCCCACCCGGCCCGCGCGCCGTGCCGCCTCCTCCGCCACACCCCACCGTCAGCAACGCCCTCCCCCGGAGCCGCACCGTCATGTCCACAGCGCCCGAGGCGACCCCGTCGCCGTCCGTGCTCGCGAGAATCCGCAAGACCCCGTTCTGGGTCCAGATCGTCGGCGGCCTGCTGCTCGGCGTCGGCCTGGGCTACCTGGCCCGCGCCGCCGACATCTCCTGGCTGGCCACCACCCTGGAGACCATCGGCAAGATCTTCGTCCAGCTGCTCAAGCTGGCCGTCCCGCCGCTGGTGTTCACCGCGATCGTGGTGAGCGTCGCCAACCTGCGCAACGTCACCAACGCGGCCCGCCTGGCCACCCGCACGCTGCTCTGGTTCATGATCACCTCGCTGATCGCGGTGGCCGTTGGCCTGGGCCTGGGCCTGCTGACCAACCCCGGCCAGGGCACCAACCTCAAGACCGACGGCCTCAAGGCGCTCGACTCCAAGGGCACCTGGATCGACTTCCTGACCGGGATCTTCCCGACCAACATCGTCGACGCCTTCGCCAAGGTGAACGTCCTGCAGATCGTCTTCATGGCGGTCGTGGTCGGCGCGGCGATCATCAAGCTCGGCAGCAAGGCCGAGCCGGTCCTCAAGCTCAGCGAGTCCGTCCTGGAGCTGACCCAGACCGCCCTGTGGTGGGTCATCCGGCTCTCCCCGCTCGGCACCCTCGGCCTGATCGGCAAGTCCGTCGCCAAGTACGGCTGGGACCTGCTCAAGCCCTTCGCCACGCTGACCCTCGACATCTACGTCGGCTGCGCGCTGGTGCTGTTCGTCGTCTACTCGCTGCTGCTCAAGTTCGCCGCCGGCCTGAACCCGGTCAACTTCTTCAAGGGCGCCTGGCCCGCCATCCAGCTGGCCTTCGTCTCGCGCTCCTCGGTCGGCACCCTGCCGGTCACCCGCCGCGTCACCGAGCGCCTCGGCGTCCCCAGCGAGTACGCGTCCTTCTCCGTGCCGTTCGGCGCCACCACCAAGATGGACGGCTGCGCCTCGATCTACCCGGCGATCGCCGCGATCTTCGTCGCCCAGGTCTACAACATCGACCTCGGCATCCGGGACTACCTGCTGATCGCCTTCGTCTCGGTCGTCGGCTCGGCCGCCACCGCGGGCCTCACCGGCGCGATCATCATGCTGACGCTCACCCTCTCCACCCTGGGCCTGCCCCTGGAGGGCGTCGGCCTGCTGCTCGCCATCGACCCGATCCTCGACATGATGCGCACCGCGACCAACGTCGCGGGCCAGGTGCTGGTGCCGGTCCTGGTGGCCTCGCGGGAGAAGATCCTCGACGTCGCCGCCTACAACCGCCCCTCCGGCGACCTGTACGAGGACGCGCCGTCGGCCGTCATCCCGGCGCAGGCGGACAAGGCGGCCCCGGTGGCCGCCTGATCCCCGCCGGCTCGGCGACAAGGGCCCGCTCCCGCACCGTTTCCCGGTGCGGGGGCGGGCCCTTGTGCGTGCTGCGGGGGCGCGGGGGCGATGGCACCGGCGCGGGCTCGTGTGCTGCTCCCCGGGGCGGCGGTCAGGGGAAAAGGGGCGGTGGAAAGGCCAGGGGAAAAGGCAGGGGGCCCGCCGGTTGGGCGGGCCCCCTTGGGTGTTGCTCTTGTGCTCATGGTGACGGCTGTCGGGAGCCGCCGACGGACCCGCTGGGGTCCCGAGCGATCAGAACATCAGAGGATGGTCAGATGGGGGTGACGTTCTCCGCCTGCGGGCCCTTCGGGCCCTGGGTGACGTCAAAGTTCACCGCCTGGTTCTCCTCCAGCGAGCGGAAGCCGCTCGCGTTGATGGCGGAGTAGTGGACGAAGACGTCGGGGCCGCCGCCCTCCTGGGCGATGAAGCCGAAGCCCTTCTCAGCGTTGAACCACTTGACGGTTCCCGTGGCCATGCCGTTCTCCTTGCGAGGGACGTGTCGGGGCCACACCGTGTGGCACCCGGTCCGCTGCGCTGATCGCCCTGCCTCCGGACGAGTCCGAAGTTTTTCGATATTGCTGAAAAACTACAAAAAGCCCGCGGTTACATGCTCCGCAGGCTTCAAGTACTGCAAGGGGAATCAAACTGCAACTGAGGGCAACGCTAGCATGCGGTCGCTGTGACGACCAGGGGTGAACTGCGGCCCCCACGGCGCGTGTCGTAGGCCCTCGCAGGCGCGTCCCGCAGGCCTCGCGAGCGCGTGTCGGGTGCCCGGTGCAGGCCTTTGTGAACAGCAGGCATACGCTGCGGGAAAGCGCACGAACAGTACAAGGGAGCGGCGCAGTGGCAGCACCGGACGGACAATCGCGGGAGCCCCAGGAGCACACCCCGGTCAGGCCTCGCGTCGGCCACATCCAGTTCCTGAACTGCGTACCCCTCTACTGGGGCCTCGCCAGGACCGGCAACCTGCTGGACCTCGACCTCACCAAGGACACCCCGGAGAAGCTGAGCGACCAGCTCGTCGACGGCTCGCTGGACATCGGTCCGATCACCTGCGTGGAGTACCTGCGCAACGCCGACGACCTGCTGGTCCTGCCCGACATCGCGGTCGGCAGCGACGGCCCGGTGATGTCCTGCCTCATCGTCAGCAAGGTGCCGCTCGCCGACCTGGACGGCCGCCGCGTCGCCCTCGGCTCCACCAGCCGCACCTCCGTCCGGCTCGCCCGGCTGCTGCTGGAGGAACGCGAGGGCGTCCGCCCCGACTACTTCAGCTGCCCGCCCGACCTCAGCTCGATGCTCGCCGAGGCCGACGCCGCCGTCCTGATCGGCGACCCGGCGCTGCGCGCCTACCTCGGCCAGGCCGCCGACCTCGGACTGACCGTCCACGACCTCGGCGAGATGTGGAAGGAGTGGACCGGCCTGCCGTTCGTCTTCGCCGTCTGGGCCGTGCGCCGCGAGTTCGCCGAGCGCCGTCCGGAGCTGACCGCGGCCGTGCACCGGGCCTTCCTGGAGTCCCGCGACCTCTCACTGGTCGAGGCCGCCAAGGTCGCCGAACAGGCCGCCCGCTGGGAGGCCTTCGGCGCGGACGTGCTGGAGCGGTACTTCAGCGAGGCCCTCGACTTCTCGCTCGGCGAGCGGCAGCTGGCCGGTGTCGCCGAGTTCGCCCGCCGGGTCGCGCACGACAGCGGCTTCGCGTCGGACGTCGCGGTGCGGCTGCTGGAGCCGGCGGCGCTGCCGGTCGGTTGAGCGCGGCGGGGCGCTCCGGTGCTCCGGTGCTCCGGTGCTCCGGGGTCGACGGGCAGCAGGCTGACGCGGACGCTCGAAAGGCCTGGCGTAGGCTGGTTCGGCCGTACCCGGACGCCCGTCGTCCGGGGGCGGCAGCGCCGAGAACTGCAGTATCCGAGAGAGAGAAGGCGGCCAGGTGACCGAGCTCGCAGCGACCACCCTCGATGCGCCCAGCACCGATTTGCAGGCCGTGCTCGACCGGGCCGCCGGCGGTGGCCGGATCACCCCGGAGGAGGCGCTGGAGCTGTACCGCTCGGCGCCGCTGCACGCGCTCGGCTCCGCCGCCGACGCGGTGCGCCGCCGCCGTTACGCCGGTACCGAGCACATCGCGACGTACATCATCGAGCGCAACATCAACTACACCAACGTCTGCGTGACGGCGTGCAAGTTCTGCGCCTTCTACGTGCCGCCGAAGAGCGACAAGGGCTGGTCCCGCGAGCTCGACGAGATCCTGCGCCGCTGCGCCGAGACCGTCGAACTGGGCGGCACCCAGATCATGTTCCAGGGCGGCCACCACCCGGACTACGGCGTGGAGTACTACGAGCGCGCGTTCTCGGCCATCAAGGCCGACTTCCCGCAGTTGGTGATCCACTCCCTGGGCGCCTCCGAGGTCGACCACATGGCCCGGATCTCGGGCGTCTCGATCGAGGAGGCCATCACCCGGATCCACCGGGCCGGCCTGGACTCCTTCGCCGGCGCCGGCGCCGAGCTGCTGCCCGCGCGGCCGCGCAAGGCGATCGCCCCGCTCAAGGAGTCCGGCGAGCGCTGGCTGGAGATCATGGAGGCCGCGCACGGCCTCGGCGTGGAGTCCACCTCCACCATGCTGATGGGCACCGGCGAGACCAACGCCGAGCGGATCGAGCACCTGCGGATGATCCGCGATGTGCAGGACCGCACCGGCGGCTTCCGGGCGTTCATCCCCTACACCTACCAGCCGCAGAACAACCACCTGAAGGGCTCGACGCAGGCCACCGTCTTCGAGTACCTGCGGATGATCGCGATCGCCCGCCTGTTCCTCGACAACATCGCCCACATCCAGGGCTCCTGGCTCACCACCGGCAAGGAGGCCGGCCAGCTGTCGCTGCACTACGGTGCGGACGACCTCGGCTCGGTCATGCTGGAGGAGAACGTCGTCTCGGCGGCCGGTGCCAAGCACCGCTCCAACCTCACCGAGCTGATCCACCTCATCCGGGCCGCCGACCGCGTCCCGGCGCAGCGCGCGACCACGTACGAGCACCTGCGGGTGCTGGACGACCCGGCCAACGACCCGGTGGACCCGCGGGTCGCCTCGCACATCGCCTCCACGGCGATCGAGGGCGGCACCGCGCACCCCGAGCTGAAGATCCTGGACAACTGAGGCCCGGGGCACCGCCGTGCTGACCCTGCACCGGGCGGCCCTGGTGCTGCCCGACCCGGCCGACCCCACCGCCCCGTCCCTCCCGGACGGGGCGGTGCTGGTGCGCGGCGACCGCGTCGAGGCCGTCGGACCGTACCGGGAACTGGCCGCCGCGCACCCGGGGGCGCGACTGCGGGACTGGGGCGCCGCGGTGCTCACGCCGGGGCTGCGCAACCCGTACGGGCACCGGCTGCTGGAACACGCCTACCACCCGGACCCGCGCGAGGAGATCGGCGTCGAACCGGTCGCGGACGGGCTGACGGGCTCCGCCGACGAGGGGCGCTGCGGCGCGAGCGCCCGGCGCGGGCTGCAACGGATGCTCGGGTTCGGGGTGACGGCGGTGGCCGGGCCGTTCGAGCGGGCCGCGGTGCGCACGGCCGTGGCGCGCTCCGGGCTGGTCGCGCTGCCGGGTGCCCCGGACGCGACGGACGGCCCGCTGGACCCGCTGTCGGTGCTGCCGCTCGCGGCGGCCGTGCACGGCCGGGTGGCGGCGGGCGGCCGGGCCGACTTCGCGGTGTTCCCGGCCGTTGGGGAGGGCTTCGCCCAGCCATCGCCGGGCGGTTGCCTGGCCGCCGTGCTGGGCGGGCGGTTGGTGTACCGGCGACGCTGAACGAGGCCGGGAACCGGGCGACGTACTCGCCAGTAGTCGGACTTCCTTGCGGCGTACGGCACTTCCTTCGTGTGCCGCCGAACTCCACTGTCCACTCTGTGGGGTGATTCCCCCTTCGCCGTGACCTGAGGGCCCGCCAGCGGATACGATCCCGGACAGCTCACTCCGTACCCTCACCACCTACCGCCCGTGCCCGCGGGTGGCGGGGCCGTGTCCCAGGCCCCGAAGGCAAGCCAGGACAGGAACCATGCGATCCGCGACCGTCCCCCCGCCGCGATCCCCGCGGATGGGCCGTGGTTGGTACCTCGCCGCCGTGCTCAGCGCCGTGCTGGCCGTCGGCATGTGCCTGCTCGGCTGGCGCCAGGCCGACCAGGCCGACCGGATCGGCGCCCACCCCGTGAGAGTCGAAGGCGTCGTCACCCAGCTCCCCACCGGCGGCGGCTCCTACAGCGCCGTCAGCTACCGGGCGTCCGGCCAGTCGCACACCGCGGCCGCGCTGCCGCTCGCCGACGGCGCCAGGATCGGCGACCCGATCTGCCTGGAGCACGCCGCCGACGACCCGGGCGCGGTGCGGATCTGCGGCGACACCTACCCGCAGCCGGTCGGCGTCGGCCTGGCCCGGTTCAGCGTGCCGGTCGCGGTCGGGATGTTCGTGATCTGCGTGCTGCGCATCCGGCGGCACCGGCGGGCGCTCGCGGTCCGCGCCGGGCAGGGCCGGCTGGCCACCACCGTCGCACTGGCGACCGGGGCGCTGGCCGACGGGATGCCCGCGATAACCCACGGCAAGCGCTCCCGGCGCCGGCGGCGCGCGGGCGGGCGGCGCGCGCAGCACTGACGGGGCGCGCAGCACCGGCGGGGCGCGTAGCGCCGGTGGGCCGGGCGGGGCGCCGGTGGGCTGGGCGGGGGCGCTGGGCGGCGGGGGCGCGCGGCGACGTCCGTGCGACGGGTGCCGGGTGGACGGGTCTGTGCGGCGGGGCCCGTGCGGCGGGTGCGGACGCCCCGCGGCGTGCCCCGTTGGTCGGGCTGTCGGCGCCAGGGTGAACAATGGGGGCGTGACCCGAGCCTCTCTGGACAAGCAGCCGCACGAAGTCGCCGCCATGTTCGACGACGTCGCGGCCAAGTACGACCGCACCAACGACGTGCTGTCCCTCGGCCAGGCCCGCGCCTGGCGCCGGGCGGTGGCCGAGGCGGTGGCCGCCGGACCGGGGGACCTCGTGCTCGACCTCGGAGCCGGCACCGGCACCTCCTCGCTGCCCTTCGCCGAGGCCGGCGCGCAGGTCGTTCCGTGCGACTTCTCCGTCGGCATGCTCGTCGAGGGCAAGCGCCGCCACCCCGAGCTGCCGCTCACCGCCGGCGACGCCACCCGGCTGCCGTTCGCGGACGGCACCTTCAACTCGGTGACGATCTCCTTCGCGCTGCGCAACGTCCAGGACACCGACGCGGCGCTGCGCGAGATGCAGCGCGTCACCAAGCCCGGCGGCAAGCTGGTGATCTGCGAGTTCTCCACCCCGACCTGGACGCCGTTCCGGACGGTCTACACCGAGTACCTGATGCGCGCCCTGCCGCCGGTCGCCACCGCGGTCAGCAGCAACCCGGACGCGTACGTGTACCTCGCCGAGTCCATCCGGTCCTGGCCCGACCAGCCCGAGCTGGCGGCCCGGCTGCAGGAGAGCGGCTGGTCCAAGGTCGCCTGGCGCAACCTCACCGGCGGCATCGTCGCGCTGCACCGGGCGTACAAGCTCGGGTAGCCGCTGCACCGGCGGGATGGGGGCGTGGTCGTTTCCGGCGGCGGGGACGGAACTAGACTGCCGGAGACAAAAGCCGCCGTCCCCACAGCCGCAGCTCCAGGAGAGTGTCCACCGTGTCCGAGACCGCAGCCGATCTGACGAAGCCGGACAGCCCGGTCGAGAGCACGGCCGACGTCATCGTGGTCGGCGCGGGTCCGGCCGGGTCCACCACCGCGTACTACCTCGCCCAGGCCGGGCTGGACGTGCTGCTGCTGGAGAAGACCGCGTTCCCGCGCGAGAAGGTCTGCGGCGACGGCCTCACCCCCCGCGCCACCAAGCAGCTGGTGGACATGGGCATCGACGTCTCCACCGAGAACGGCTGGCTGCACAACAAGGGCCTGCGCATCATCGGCGGCGGCGTCCGGCTGGAGCTGGACTGGCCCGAGCTGTCCGCCTTCCCCGACTACGGCCTGGTCCGCAAGCGCGCCGACTTCGACGAGCTGCTGGTCCGTCAGGCCGAGAAGGCCGGCGCCCGGCTCTACGAGCGCTGCAACGTCAGCGGGCCCGTCCTGGACGAGCGCACCGGCCGGATCGTCGGCGTCACCGCCAAGCTCGGCGACGAGAAGCGGCCGGTCACCTTCCGTGCCCCGCTGGTGGTCGCCGCCGACGGCAACTCCACCCGGCTCTCGCTCGCCATGGGCCTGCACCGCCGCGAGGACCGCCCGATGGGCGTCGCCTACCGGACGTACTTCACCTCGCCGCGCCACGACGACGACTACCTGGAGTCCTGGCTGGAGCTGTGGGACACCCGCGGCGGCCAGCGCAAGCAGCTGCCCGGGTACGGCTGGGTCTTCGGCATGGGCGACGGCACCTCCAACGTCGGCCTCGGCATCCTCAACTCCTCGCCCGCGTTCGGCGAACTCGACTGGCGCGAGGTGCTCAAGGCCTGGTGCGCCGGCATGCCGGAGGAGTGGGGCTACACCCCCGAGAACATGACCGACCCGATTCGCGGCGCCGCGCTGCCGATGGCCTTCAACCGGCAGCCGCACTACACCCGCGGCCTGCTGCTCGTCGGCGACGCGGGCGGCATGGTCAACCCGTTCAACGGCGAGGGCATCGCCTACGCGATGGAATCCGGCCAGATCGCCGCCGGCGTCATCGTCCAGGCCCACGCCCGGGTCACCGAGACCGGGCGCGAGCGCGCTCTGCAGGGCTACCCGCGCGTCCTCAAGGACGTCTACGGCGGCTACTACACGATGGGCCGCGCCTTCGTGAAGCTCATCGGCAACCCCAAGGTGATGCAGATCGCCACCCAGCGCGGCCTCACCCACCCGATGCTGATGCGCTTCACCCTCAAGATGCTCGCCAACCTCACCGACCCGCAGGGCGGCGACGCGATGGACCGCATCATCAACGGCCTCGCGAAGGTTGCGCCCAACGCGTAGCGGGCCCGGGGCCTTCCTTCTGGTCCCCCCGGCCCCCCGGTCCTTTCCAGGACCTCAAGGCGTCTCCTCCGCCGCCTTCCGCTCCCCGTCCGCCGGGCGGCGGGAGGCGGCGGAGCGCTGTTCGACGTAGGCGAGGCGGTCGGCGAAGACCCGGGCCGCGTCGGGGGTGAGCGTCCGGAGGGCGACGAGGGCGGTGAAGACGACGTCGCAGAGCTCGTGCTGGACGTCCTCCCAGCTGTGGGTGACGCCCTTGCGCGGGTTCTGGCCGGTGGCGCCGATCACCGCGGCGCCGACCTCGCCGACCTCCTCGGAGAGCTTGAGGATCCGCAGCAGGCGCTCCTCCCGGGGCGACTGCGTGCCCTGCTCGTCGAGCCACGCGACGAGGTGGTCCACGCTCTCCCAGATCCGGCTGTCCATGCGCGCTGCTCCCGTGCGGTGTCGTTGGTGCTGCCACCGTACGGGAGGCGCTGCCGACGCACGGGAACGGCGTGGGGGCGGGCGGTGAGGCACGGACGGTGAGGGGCTGGCGGTGAGGGGCGGACGGTGAGGGGCGGGCTCCCGGTCAGCGGGTGCTGATCTTCACGTGGCGGATGTTCACGGGGAGGGTGGGGAAGCCGTCGCCGGGGTTGTTCTGGTCGTCCTCGCCGCCCGCGGCGATCTTCTGCAGCACGTCCAGGCCCGCCGTGATCCGGCCGAACGGGGTGTAGGCGGGGGAGAGCTTGGTGTCCTTCCAGACGAAGAAGAACTGGCTGCCGTTGGTGTTCGGACCAGCGTTGGCCATCGCCACGGTGCCGGCCGGGTAGGTGGCGCCGGTCAGGTTCTCGTCTGGGAAGGAGTAGCCGGGCCCGCCGCTGCCCGTTCCGGTCGGGTCGCCGCACTGCAGGACGTAGAGCCGCTGGGTGGTGAGGCGGTGGCAGTGGCTGCGGTCGAAGTAGTCGTGCTCGGCGAGGAAACGGAACGAGAAGGTGGTGCAGGGCGCCTTGTCGGTCAACGCCTGGAAGGTGATCGCGCCCTGGCTGGTGCGCAGGGTGGCGCGGTAGGGCTGGGCGGCCTTCTTGGCGTCGAAGACCGGGATGCCCTTGAAGTTGTCGGCCGGCACCGCGGGCGTGTAGGTGCAGGCGGGCGCGGGCGGCGTGGTGTCCGCGACGGCGGTGCCGGTGCTCGCCGTGAGCGGGAGGACGGTGGCGACGGCGAGCAGAGCCCAGGGTGCGCGCTTCACGTGACGGGCCTTCCGAAGGGTGGTGGACGGCGGGGTTGGCATGGCGCCATCATCCATGCCGGGGCGGCGATCCGGTAGGGGGCGGTAGGGAGCGGTGGGGTTCAGGCCCCGTCGGGCGGGTGGAGGGTCAGGAGGACTCCGGGGGAACGGGGTTGGCCCGGGGGGCGAGGGTGAACAGTCCGGCGCGGGCGGCCAGTGCGGCGGCGTCGGCGGCCCGCTCGGCGGTGCGGGCGTCCAGCGGCTCGCCGGTGACGAACAGCCGGTAGTAGAGCGGGGCGGTGGCGGCCCGAACCACCTCGGCACCGTCGGTTCCGGTGGGCAACTCGCCTCGGGCGACGGCTCGTTCGGCGACCTCGGCGGCCTGGCGGTGACGGGAGGCGAAGAAGGCGCGCAGGGCGGTCGCGCCGGTGTCGGAGCGCTGGGCGGCGAAGATCAGCGCGGTGGGGGTGGCCCCCAGGTCGGGATCGGTGAAGACGGTGAACACCTCCCGGGTGATCAGTCGCAGGTCCTCGCGGAGGTCGCCGGTGTCGGGCAGCGGCCAGGGCTGGTCTGCCGAGGCGGTCAGGGCGTCCGCGACCAGGCCGTCCACTCCGCCCCACCGCCGGTACAGCGTCGCCTTGTGGACGCCGGAGCGGCTCGCGACCGCCTCGATGGTGAGGTCGTCGTACCCCTTCTCGGTGACCTCGGCGAGCGTGGCGGCGACCACCCCCTCCCGGACCCGGGCGCTGCGGCCGCCGGGGCGCGGGGTCGGGGTGCGGGGCTCGGGGTGGGTCGTTTCGAGGTGAGTCGTCGCGGGTGGTGCGGTGGTGGCGGGCTGTGCGGTGGTGGCGGGGTGGGTCGGCTCCGGGGTGTTCTCGTTCAAAGTCGACTCCAGTCGCGTTAAGGCTTGCTGCGGTGTGGCGGTCGTGCCATGCTCATCGTAATGCGACTTTGGTCGCGTTACGAGAGGAGCCTGCGTGACCGCCACCGCCATTCCCGACCCCACTGCCCTGCATCCGCTCGCCGGCCACGACCGGGTCGTCCTGCTGCGCCCGCTCGTCACCGACCCGCGGATCGAGGTCGGCGAGTACACCTACTTCGACGACCCCGAGGGGGCCACCCGCTTCGAGGAGCGCAACGTCCTCTACGCCTACGGACCCGAGCGGCTGGTGATCGGCAAGTACTGCGCGATCGCCACCGGGGCCCGCTTCCTGATGGCCGGCGCCGCCCACCCGACCATCGGCGTGTCCACCTTCCCGTTCACGATGTTCGGCGGCGAGTGGACCGAGCGGACCCTCGACCTCGTCACCGGCCTGCCCAGTCGGGGCGACACCGTGATCGGCAACGACGTCTGGTTCGGCTTCGGCGCCACCGTCCTGCCCGGCGTCCGGATCGGTGACGGCGCGATCATCGCGGCCGGTGCGATGGTCACCGCTGACGTCGAGCCGTACACCATCGTCGGCGGCAACCCCGCCCGGCCGATCCGGCGCCGCTTCGAGGGCGCCGACGTCGAGCGCCTGCTCCGTGCGGCCTGGTGGGACTGGCCGGTCGAGCTCGTCACCGAGCACGTCCCCGCCATCATGTCCGGGACCCCGGCCGACATCGAGGAGATCGCTGCGGCGAACGGCCTGCTCGCCCGCTGACCTGCCGGGCCTGGGAAGGGACGTTGGCCCCGGGGAGGCTGGAGCCCTCCGGAGATCCAGCGAGTTATGGCAGGGCGTTGATCACGGGTGGGCCGGTGCGGGAGGATGGCGTCCCCCTGCTCCATGCTCAGCCCCGTCGATAGCTGTGCCCTTCGCCCAGCTCCAGGGTCCGTCCGACGCCGTACGGTACTCGCGCCCCGCCGGTTCCGTTCGTTCGGAGGGATCTGACTCATGCGTGCCTCCCTGTCCATGTCTTCGTCCTCATCGGCCCTTCGCGACCTGCCGGTTCTCCTGGTGGCGGTGGTGTGGGGGTCGAGCTTCCTCGCCGTCCAGCGGGTGGCGGAGCCCGGGACGGCCGTGGCGATGCTGGTCCTGCGGTTCGGGCTGGTGCTGCCGCTGCTCGGGATGGTCGCCTGGCCGGCTCTACGGAGGCTGAGCCGCGCCGAGTGGCTGGGCGGCGGTGCACTGGGGCTGGTGCTCAGCGGGATCTTCCTGCTGGAGACGTACGGCGCCGTGCACACCTCCGCCACCAATGCCGGGCTGATCATCAGCCTCGCGATGGTGCTCACCCCGCTCGGCGAGAGCGTCCTCAGCCGGACGGCACCGCCCCGCGCCTTCCTCGCGGCCGCCGCGCTGGCCGTGCTCGGCGTCGCCCTGCTCACCGGGGACGGCGGGCTGCGCCCGCCTTCGCTCGGCGACCTGCTGGTGCTGGGAGCTGCCCTGGTTCGCTCGGCCTTCGTCCTGGCGACGGCCCGCGTCCGCGCCGTCCGCGAAACCGACATGCTGGCCCTGACCTGGGTCCAACTCGCCGTCGCGACCGCCGTGTTCGCGGCCGTCGCGCCAGCCGTAGGGCCGTCGCCGTGGGCCGTCGCCCGCTCGTACGGGCCCGGCCAGTGGGCCTGGTTGCTGCACCTGTCCCTGTTGTGCACGCTGTTCGCCTTCTTCGTTCAGATGTGGGCTGTCCGCGCCACCTCGCCGTCCCGGGTGAGTCTGCTGCTCGGCACCGAACCGCTGTGGGCCGCCGTCTTCGGCATCACCATCGCCGGGAACCGGATGGGGCCGCTCGCCCTGGTCGGCGGAGCCCTGGTCGTGGTCGCCACCGAGTGGGGTCGCCGCACCGCTCCCGTCGCCGCTCCCGTCACCGCTCCCGCCCCCGTCCGGCGCGGGGAGACTGAAGCCGCTGAGTCCGAGGTCGTCGAGTCCGAGGCCGCTGGATCTGTTGTTGCCGAGTCCGCGACCGGGGTCGGGGAGCGGGGCCCGGAGCCGGCCCCGGTGTGATCCGCTGTGGTGGTCACCGGCGACTCAGCGTCCGACGGGCGTAGTCGATGGTGACCGCGCCGAGCAGCGGACCCCATGCCACCAGCGGCAGGTAGGCGAGGGTCATCACCAGGCCGGCGGCACCGTGCGGGGAGTCCGGCTCCGCCATGTTCCGGCTCCAGCCGCCGACCGCCGCGGTTATCCCGAGCACGGTCAGAAACGCCGAGCCCAGCGCGCCCGGAACGATCGCGGCGAGCGGGTGCACCGCCCGGCCGCCGATCAGCGGGATCCAGCGCGGCGCCAGCTGGCCCCAGGGCCGGACCAGCCCGACGGTCAGGAAGGCCAGCGCTTCGGCCAGGGCGCTCAGCACCACGACGTAGACCGTGCCCCAGCCCGGCTGGTGCTCGGCGTACCGTGCGGCGGTGGCACCCGTGAAGCCGACCGGGACGCCGAAGCCGAACGCGATCCGCCACAGCCCCGAGGGAACGGTGGTCAGCACGGTGGCCTTGGCGGCGAACTCGGCCCAGCGTGGTGCGGGCGGGACGGCCGGACGGGTGGTGGTCCGGGCGTTGATCGCGAGCTTCGACATGGTGGTGAACTCCCTTCGCGGCCGGCCCTCCGGCCGCTTCGATGGCTCAAGCCTGGCCGTTCCACGCGGCGAGCGGCAGCTGCCGATCGGGCTGTTCTCCCTGCTCAACAGGCCTCTGAAATATGCCGATCGGCACAGGCGGGCAACCTGCGCCGCGTCGTAACGTGGCGGCAGTCGAAGGGAGGAGATGGCGATGAATCAGATGCTGGCGGTGATCGTCCCGGCCGCGCTTCCGCTGGTCCGGGCGGCGCGCAGGCGCCAGGGCATGGCGGTCGTGACCGCGACGGCCGGGGCGATGTCGGCCGCAGTCACGGTTGCCGTCTGGCTCACCGGCCGCTGGACGGAGTCGGACCGGTGGCCCGGGCTGGTCGGCCTGGTCGAACTGGCCGCCCTCCTGCTGTCCGTGGTCCTCGCCCTGCGCGTCGAGGACGGCCTCCGGTGCGCGCTGGCGACGTGGACGGCTTGCGGCGCGGTCGCGCTCTGGCCGTCCCGGTTCGAGGCGATCGGCGGGCCCGGAGACGTGCTCACCCTCTTCGGATTCGGGTCGATGCTGGCCCTGCCGGCCGTCCTGACCGGGCTCTACCTGCGCGGCCTGGACGAGGGGCGGTGTCGGGCGGTGGCCGAGGCCAGGCGTTCCCAGCGGCTCGAACTGGCCCACGACCTGCACGATTTCGTGGCGCACGACGTGAGCGGCATGGTCGCCCAGGCTCAGGCCGGGGTGTACCTGGCCGCGGCTGACCCAGCCCGGGCGGTGGAGATGTTCGAGCGGATAGAACAGGCCGGGCAGCGAGCCCTGGCCTCGCTGGACCGGACGGTTCAGCTGCTGCGCACGGAGGAGGGGAGTGGGCGCGGGCCGCAACAGGGGCTGGCCGAACTGGCGGAGGTGGCAGAGCGGTTCACCGCCTTGGGCGGCGCCGAGGTCCGGCTGGAGCTGCCGGACGGGCCGGTCCCCCGGGAGGTGGAGGGCACGGTCCACCGGATCGTGGTCGAGGCGCTGACCAACGTCCGGCGGCACGCTGCGGGCGCCCGGACGGTCGAGGTCCGTGCCCGTCACGCGGGCGGGTGGCTGGAGTTGACCGTGACGAACGACGGAATCGCACCCGGCGCGGGTGGGCGCCCGCGCGGTGGCGGCGGCAGTGGACTGCCGGGGCTGGCGGCCCGAGTGGAGGCGCTCGGCGGCACGTTCGCGGCAGGTACGGAGGAGCGGGAGGCCTGGCGGGTGGCGGCGAGACTGCCGCTGGAGATGCAGGAACGACAGGAGAGTCAGGAGAAACCAGTGATTCCGGTGAGGACCAGTTCAGGGGAGAGGTGGAAATGATCGGCAGCACAGGGCCGATCCGGATCCTGGTCGCGGACGACCAGGCCGATGTCCGCACCGCGTTCCGGATGATCCTGGACGTTCAGCCGGACATGTCGGTGGTGGCGGAGGTGGCGGACGGTGCCTCGGCGGTGGAGGAGGCCCGACGGCTTCGACCGGACGTCGTGCTCGCGGACATTCGAATGCCGAGGCTCGACGGCTTGGAGGTCACGAGGCAGCTGGCTGGCGAGTGCAAGGTGATCGTGGTGACCACCTTCGACCTGGACGAGTACGTGCATACGGCCCTGCGGCATGGGGCGGCCGGCTTCCTGTTGAAGCGATCAGGGCCAGTGCTGCTGATCGAGGCGGTGCGGGCGGCGATGGCCGGGGACGCGTTGATCAGTCCACAGGTCACCGTCCGGCTGCTGCGGCACATGACGGCGCCCGGGAGCGACCGTACGGCGGGAGCAGGGCTTTCGGCGGCGGCGCCGCTGATAGCCGGCCCGATCGAGGAACTGACCGCGAGAGAAAGGGAGATCGCCGAACAGGTGGCAGACGGCGCGACGAACGCCGAGATCGGAGCGGGGCTGTTCATCTCGCCGGGGACGGTCAAGAACCACCTCGCCAACGTCCAGCGCAAGCTCGGTGCCCGTAACCGGGTGGGCATCGCGGCCTGGGTCTGGGAGCAGGGCCGGTAGCCGGTAGCCGGTAACCGGCCCCGGTGAACGGTGGGGCGAGCCCGGACGCGGGCGCGAGGTCAGAGGGCAGCGGCCCCGAGGAAGGGCCCCGAGGAAGGGCCCCGAGGGAAGGGCCCCGAGGGAAGGGCCCCGAGGGAAGGGCCCCGAGGGAAGGGCAGCGCACGGAGGCCGGGGCGCCGCGCGCTGGGCCGGGCATGGCCCAGCGCAGGAGAGGGGTGGGCGGGGGGCGGGCGGGGTGGGGGGAGGGGGGAGGGCCCCAAGGACCGTTTCGCGCGCTTGTGAACGAAGGGTCAAGCGAGCGTTCGGCCCCCCGCCACCCCTCAGAGTGAGCCGCTATAACACGTCAACATGACGCCTCGAAATTTGCTCCTGTCGACGCATAGTTGGTATAGGAGCGCGGCTCTGACCAGCCGCTTCACAAGTAAATGCGACTGGTTGTGACCATTTGACTTCTTTGTGTTGACAACTCTGGGCATGTTCATATTCGGCACGATTCTCATCGTGGCGTAGATCACAAAGATGACGTTGAACTGCGTGTCGCAGATCACAAGCCGACGGGCATAGGATGCGCTCGTTCCAGGCTTTGTGAACTGCCTCACATGAGGTGGATCCCGGGAACCGGAACGCGGGTTCACCTCAGCGTGACCTGCCGGTTCCGATCTGCAGTCAAGGACGACTGGACGGAGGGAGCGGGGGCTATGAATGCCTACGCGCCGATCCTCGTACTCGGTGCCATCGCGGCGGCGTTCGCGGTCGGCTCCGTCGTGATGGCCTCACTCACCGGCCCCAAGCGCTACAACCGGGCCAAGTTGGAGGCGTACGAGTGCGGCATCGAGCCGACCCCGCAGCCCGTGGGCGGCGGTCGGTTCCCGATCAAGTACTACCTGACGGCGATGCTCTTCATCGTCTTCGACATCGAGATCGTCTTTCTCTATCCCTGGGCGGTGACCTTCGACGCCCTGGGGATCTTCGGGTTGGTCGAGATGCTCCTGTTCATCGCCACGGTCTTCGTCGCCTACGCCTACGTGTGGCGCCGCGGCGGCCTGGAGTGGGACTGAGCGCGGGGTGGCCGCCGCCTTTGTGAACGAGCGGACAAGCCCGAACGGGCCGACGTACCACAGGACTTGAGGGCTTCTTGAGGGCATTGAGAGGGATCTGATGGGAATCGAGGAGAAGCTGCCGAGCGGCTTTCTGCTCACGACCGTGGAGACGGCCGCCGGTTGGGTGCGCAAGGCGTCACTCTTCCCGGCCACCTTCGGTCTGGCCTGCTGCGCGATCGAGATGATGACCACCGGCGCCGGCCGCTACGACCTGGCCCGGTTCGGCATGGAGGTGTTCCGGGGCTCCCCCCGGCAGGCCGATCTGATGATCGTGGCGGGTCGGGTGAGCCAGAAGATGGCCCCGGTGCTGCGCCAGGTGTACGACCAGATGGCCAACCCGAAGTGGGTCATCTCGATGGGCGTCTGCGCCTCCTCGGGCGGGATGTTCAACAACTACGCGATCGTGCAGGGCGTCGACCACATCGTCCCGGTGGACATCTACCTGCCCGGTTGCCCGCCCCGCCCGGAGATGCTGATGGACGCCATCCTGAAGCTGCACGACAAGATCCAGCACGAGCCGCTGGGTGCGAACCGGATCCGGGCCGAGGAGCTCGGTGAGGCGCTCGCCCTCAAGGCCACCCCGGTCAGCGAGATGCGGGGGTTGCTGCGATGAACGAGCAGGTACCCGAGACCCGTCGTGAGCACCCGGTCCGCGAGATCCCGGTCGAGGTGGTCGGCCGCCGGCAGGGCATGTTCGGCGCCCTGGGCAGCGGTGACACCTCCGGCTTCGGCGGCCTGGCCGCGCCGATCGTGCTGCCCGGCCCGAGCGAACGGCCGTACGGCGGCTGGTTCGACGAGGTCGCCGACGAGCTGGAGGGCGCCCTGGAGGAGCAGGGCCTGGACCCGGCCGAGGTGATCGAGAAGACCGTCGTCGACCGCGGCGAGCTCACCTTCCACATCGACCGCGCCCACCTGCTCCGGACCGCCCGCACCCTGCGCGACGACCCGGCGCTGCGCTTCGAGCTGTGCCTGGGCGTGA
Organism: Kitasatospora sp. NPDC056731; assembly: GCF_040687675.1. Taxonomy (NCBI): domain Bacteria; kingdom Bacillati; phylum Actinomycetota; class Actinomycetes; order Kitasatosporales; family Streptomycetaceae; genus Kitasatospora; species Kitasatospora sp. NPDC056731. Next base: position 180,832 of record NZ_JBFBNR010000013.1, on the reverse strand, counting down.
GCGGCGTGCACTACCCCGACGACAAGGGCCGCGAGCTGCACGCGGTCTACCACCTGCGGTCGATCACCCACGGACGGCTGATCCGGGTGGAGGTCACCGCGCCGGACGCCGACCCGCACATCCCCTCCGTGGTGAGCGTCTACCCGACCAACGACTGGCACGAGCGCGAGGCCTACGACTTCTTCGGCCTGGTCTTCGACGGCCACCCGGCGCTCACCCGGATCATGATGCCGGACGACTGGCTGGGCCACCCGCAGCGCAAGGACTACCCGCTCGGCGGCATCCCCGTCGAGTACAAGGGCGCCCAGATCCCGGCTCCCGACCAGCGGAGGTCGTACAGCTGATGAGTACTCGGCACGACGAAGAGGCTCGGCACGACGAAGGGACTCGTCCCCACGAAGGAGCCGAGCAGGCAGAGGCCCGGGAGACCACCGAGGGCCGGGTCTTCACGGTCACCGGCGGCGACTGGGGCGAGGTGGTCGAGGCGGTCGGCCGGGCCGACGACGAGCGCATCATCGTCAACATGGGCCCCCAGCACCCGTCCACCCATGGCGTGCTGCGGCTGATCCTGGAGATCGACGGCGAGACGGTGAAGGAGGCCCGCTGCGGCATCGGCTACCTCCACACCGGCATCGAGAAGAACATGGAGTTCCGCAACTGGGTCCAGGGCACCACCTTCGTGACCCGGATGGACTACCTGACCCCGCTGTTCAACGAGACCGCGTACTGCCTGGCCGTCGAGAAGCTGCTCGGCATCACCGACGACATCCCGGACCGGGCCACCGTGATCCGGGTGCTGATGATGGAGCTCAACCGGATCGCCTCGCACCTGGTCTGCCTGGCCACCGGTGGCATGGAGATCGGCTCCACCACCCTGATGATCTACGGCTTCCGCGACCGCGAGCTGATCCTGGACGTCTTCGAGCTGGTCACCGGCCTGCGCATGAACCACGCGTACATGCGCCCCGGCGGCCTCGCCCAGGACCTGCCGCCCGGCGCCGTCGACCAGATCCGCGAGTGCGTGAAGACCCTGCGCTCCCGGATGCACGAGTACGACAAACTGGCCACCGGGAACCCGGTGTTCAAGGCCCGCCTGGTCGACGTCGGCTTCCTCGACCTGCCCGGCTGCCTGGCCCTCGGCGCCACCGGCCCGATCCTGCGCGCCACCGGCCTGCCGCACGACCTGCGCAAGACCGACCCGTACTGCGGCTACCAGGACTACGACTTCGAGGTCGCGATCGCGGACAGCGCCGATTCCTACGGCCGCTTCCTGATCCGCCTGGAGGAGATGCGGCAGTCGCTGGGGATCGTCGAGCAGTGCCTGGACCGGCTGCGGCCGGGCCCGGTGATGGTGGCCGACAAGAAGATCGCCTGGCCCGCCCAACTCGCCGTCGGCCCGGACGGGATGGGCAACTCGCTCGACCACATCCGCAAGATCATGGGCACCTCGATGGAGGCCCTGATCCACCACTTCAAGCTGGTCACCGAGGGCTTCCGGGTCCCGGTCGGCCAGGCGTACGCGGCGGTCGAGTCGCCCAAGGGCGAGCTGGGCGTGCACGTGGTCAGCGACGGCGGGACGCGCCCGTACCGGGTCCATTTCCGGGATCCGTCGTTCACCAATCTGCAGTCGATGGCGGCGATGTGCGAGGGCGGCCAGGTCGCCGACGTGATCGTCGCGGTGGCCGGGATCGACCCGGTGATGGGAGGCGTGGACCGGTGACAGACGTTCAGTTGGGGATGCCGGCGCTGCCGGCCACACCGTACCCCGAGGAGGTGCACGCCCGGCTGGCCGCCGACGCCGCGGAGCTGATCGGCCGCTACCCGCAGGCCCGGTCGGCGCTGCTGCCGCTGCTGCACCTGGTGCAGGCCGAGGAGGGCTTCGTCAGCCCGACCGGTATCCGGTTCTGTGCCGAGCAGTTGGACCTCACCACCGCCGAGGTGACCGCCGTCGCCACCTTCTACACCATGTACCGGCGGCGCCCGGCCGGGAAGTACCACGTCGGGGTCTGCACCAACACCCTGTGCGCGGTGCTCGGCGGCGACCAGATCTTCGACGAGCTCCAGCAGCACCTCGGCGTGCGCAACAACGAGACCACCGGGGACGGCGAGATCTCGATCGAGCACATCGAGTGCAACGCGGCCTGCGACTACGCGCCCGTGGTGATGGTCAACTGGGAGTTCTTCGACGACCAGACCCCGGAGAGCGCCAAGCGGCTGGTCGACGACCTGCGCGCGGGCCGGGAGGTCCGGCCGACCCGCGGCGCCCGGCTGTGCACCTTCAAGGAGTCCGCCCGGATCCTGGCGGGCTTCCCCGACGAGCGCCCGGGTGCCAACGACGAGTCCGGTGCGGGCGGCGCGCCCTCGCTGGCGGGCCTGCGCCTGGCCAAGGGCGAGGCGCTGCCCGGCACCGGCGGCACCAAGGTCGTCGCGCCCCGCCACGAGGGCGTCGGCCACGAAGGCACCGGCTACGAGGGCACCGGTCACGAGGGCACCGGCCACGAAGGGACGGAAGCGTGATGACCGCCGCCGAGCCGGCCGAGAAGCTGCTCACCCCCGTCCTGTCCGCCTCCTGGGACGACGACCGGCCCTGGACGCTGGCCACCTACCGCCGCCACCACGGCTACGACGGCCTCAAGGCGGCCCTGGCGATGCCGCCGGACGACGTGATCGCCCTGGTGAAGGACTCCGGGCTGCGCGGTCGCGGCGGCGCCGGCTTCCCCACCGGGATGAAGTGGCAGTTCATCCCGCAGAACGACGGCAAGCCGCACTACCTGGTGGTCAACGCGGACGAGTCCGAGCCGGGCACCTGCAAGGACATCCCGCTGCTGTTCGCCAACCCGCACGCGCTGATCGAGGGCATGATCATCGCCTCCTACGCGATCCGCTGCGACCACGCGTTCATCTACCTGCGCGGCGAGGTCGTCCCGGTGCTGCGCCGCCTGCACGCGGCCGTCGCCGAGGCGTACCAGGCCGGGCTGCTCGGCCGGGACATCCTCGGTTCGGGCGTCGACCTCGACATCACCGTGCACGCCGGCGCCGGCGCCTACATCTGCGGCGAGGAGACGGCGCTGCTGGACTCGCTGGAGGGCCGCCGCGGCCAGCCCCGGCTGCGGCCGCCGTTCCCGGCGATCGCCGGCCTGTACGCCTGCCCGACGGTGGTCAACAACGTCGAGTCGATCGCCTCGGTGCCGCCGATCCTGGCCCGCGGCAAGGAGTGGTTCAAGGGCCTGGGCACCGAGAAGTCCCCCGGCTTCACGCTGTACTCGCTCTCCGGCCACGTCACCAACCCCGGCCAGTACGAGGCGCCGCTGGGTATCACGCTGCGCCAGCTGCTGGACATGAGCGGCGGCGTCCGCCCTGGGCACCGGCTCAAGTTCTGGACCCCGGGCGGCTCGTCCACCCCGATGTTCACCGACGAGCACCTGGACGTCCCGCTGGACTACGAGGGTGTCGGCGCGGCCGGCTCGATGCTCGGCACCAAGGCGCTGCAGGTCTTCGACGAGACCACCTGCGTGGTGCGGGCGGTCACCCGCTGGACCGAGTTCTACGCCCACGAGTCCTGCGGCAAGTGCACCCCCTGCCGCGAGGGCACCTACTGGCTGGTCCAGTTGCTCAAGCGGATCGAGGCGGGCGCGGGCGTCGAGGGGGACCTGGAGAAGCTCCTCGACATCGCCGACAACATCAACGGCAAGTCCTTCTGCGCACTGGGCGACGGCGCCGCGAGCCCGATCGTCTCCTCCCTCCAGCACTTCCGGGCCGAGTACGAGCAGCACCTGGCCGAGCGCCGCTGCCCGTTCGACCCGGCCGCCTCCACCGTCTGGGCCGACGGCCCCCGCCCCGGCCACCAGTCCGCCACCGAAAGGGAGGTGCACGCGTGACGATCACAGAGCCATCCACCTCCACGGGCGACAAGGCCGCGGTCGAGCTGGTCACGCTCACCATCGACGGCGTCGAAGTGCAGGTCCCCAAGGGGACGTTGGTGATCCGGGCCGCCGAACGGATCGGCACCCAGATCCCGCGCTTCTGCGACCACCCGCTGCTCGACCCGGCCGGCGCCTGCCGGCAGTGCATCGTCGAGATCGAGGGCCAGCGCAAGCCCGTCGCCTCCTGCACCATCCCGGTCGCCGAGGGCATGGTGGTGCGCACCCAGGTGAGTTCGCCGGTGGCCGAGAAGGCGCAGCGCGGCGTGATGGAGCTGCTGCTGATCAACCACCCGCTGGACTGCCCGGTCTGCGACAAGGGCGGCGAGTGCCCGCTGCAGAACCAGGCGATGTCCACGGGTGACGCCGACACCCGCTTCGAGGGGATGAAGCGCACCTACGAGAAGCCGATCCCGCTCAGCACCCAGGTGCTGCTGGACCGGGAGCGCTGCGTGCTGTGCGCGCGCTGCACCCGCTTCTCGCAGCAGATCGCCGGGGACCCGTTCATCGACCTGCTGGAACGCGGCGCGCTCCAGCAGGTCGGCACCGGGGACGACGAGCCGCTCGACTCGTACTTCTCCGGGAACACCATCCAGATCTGCCCGGTGGGCGCCTTGACGTCGGCGGCCTACCGTTTCCGCTCCCGCCCGTTCGACCTGGTCTCCTCGCCGAGCGTGTGCGAGCACTGCTCCGCGGGCTGCGCCCAGCGCACCGACCACCGGCGCGGCAAGGTGCTGCGCCGGCTGGCGGGCGAGGACCCGGCGGTCAACGAGGAGTGGAACTGCGACAAGGGCCGGTTCGCGTTCCGCTACGCCCAGCAGCGGGATCGGATCGCGACCCCGCTGGTGCGGGTGGACGGCGAGCTGGTGCCCGTCTCCTGGCCGGAGGCGCTGGCCCGGGCCGCCGAGGGACTGCGCGGCGTCCGCGCCGGGGTGCTGACCGGTGGCCGGGTGACCGTCGAGGACGCCTACGCGTACGGGAAGTTCGCGCGGGTGGTGCTCGGCACCAACGACGTGGACTTCCGGGCCCGCCCGCACAGCGGCGAGGAGGCGGACTTCCTGGCCGCCGCCGTCGCCGGGCGCGGGGTGGACGTGGACGGCGAGGGCCTGACCTACGAGCAGTTGGAGCAGACGTCGGCGGTGCTGCTGGCGGGCTTCGAGCCGGAGGAGGAGTCGCCGATCGTCTTCCTGCGGCTGCGCAAGGCGAGCCGCGACCGGGGCCTGAAGGTGTACTCGGTGGCGGCGTTCGCCTCCCGGGGCCTGGCCAAGCTGCGCGGCGCGCTGCTGCCGGCCGCCCCGGGCACGGAGGCGGAGTGGTTCGCCGCGCTGGCCGCCGACGAGCCGCTGAACGACGAGGCCGGGCGGGCCGCCGAGCTGCTGCGCGGCCCGGGCGCGGTGATCCTGGTGGGCGAGCGGCTGGCCGCGGCCCCGGGCGCGCTGACGGCGGTGCTGCGGCTGGCGCACGCGACCGGCGCCCGGCTGGCGTGGGTGCCGCGCCGGGCGGGTGAGCGCGGTGCGGTCGAGGCGGGCCTGCTGCCGGGGCTGCTGCCCGGCGGCCGTCCGGTGGCGGTTCCGGCCGCCCGGGCGGAGGCTGCCGGGGTGTGGGGGGTGGCGGAGCTGCCGTCCGGGCCGGGCCGGGACACCGGCCAGATCCTGACGGCCGCGGCGCACGGTGAGCTGGACGCGCTGCTGGTCGGCGGCGTCGACCCGGACGACCTGCCGGATCCGGCGCTGGCCGACGCGGCGCTGGCGGCGGTGCCGTTCGTGGTGTCGCTGGAGCTGCGGCCCTCCGCGGTGACGGCGCGCGCGGACGTGGTGCTGCCGGTGGCGGCGGTGGCGGAGAAGGCCGGTGCCTTCCTGGACTGGGAGGGCCGGCTGCGGATGTTCGAGGCGGCGCTCAAGCCCGATCAGCAGATGGGCCGCCATCTGTACCCGGACCTGCGGGTGCTGACCATGCTGGCGGAGGCGCTGGGCCACCGGCTGGGTCTGCCGGACGTCCGGGCGGCCCGGCTGGAGCTGGACCACTTCACCCCGTGGGCGGGTGACCGGTCCGCGGACCCGGCCGCGCACCCCGGCGTGCTGCCCCGCCCGGCCACCGGCCAGGCGGTGCTGGCGGGTTGGCGTCAGCTGCTGGACAACGGCACGTTGCAGCAGGGCGATCCGCACCTGGCGGGCACCCGGCACCGGGCGGTGGCCCGGGTCTCGCCGGCCACCGCGAAGGAGATCGGCGCGTCGGAGGCCGGCGCCGGGGAGGGCGGGGCGCTGCGGCTGACCGGCCCGGCCGGCTCGCTGACCCTGCCGCTGGAGGTCACCGACTCGATTCCGGACCGCACGGTCTGGATCCCGCTCAACTCCACGCCGGGCGGCGCCCATCGCGCGCTCGGCACCACCGTCGGCCATCTGGTCACGATCGCCGTGGCCGCCCCCGAGCCGGCCGTCCGGGCCGAGGCCGCGGCGGGCGAAGCGGGCAGTGAAGGGGAGGAGCGATGACTCCGCAGCCGTACGAGACGCTCCACTTCTTCGGGCAGGACCCGTGGTGGATGGTGCTGCTGAAGGCGGTGTTCTGCTTCGGCTTCCTGGTCCTGACGGTGCTGATCGCGATCGTCTGGGAGCGCAAGGTGGTGGCCTGGATGCAACTGCGCATCGGGCCGAACCGGCACGGGCCGTGGGGGATGCTGCAGTCCCTGGCGGACGGCGTGAAGCTCGCGCTCAAGGAAGACCTGGTGGTCAAGGGCGCGGACAAGGTGGTCTACATCCTGGCCCCGATCGTCTGCGCCGTCCCGGCGTTCATGGCCTTCGCGGTGATCCCGTTCGGGCCGGCCGGCAACGAGGTGTCGATCTTCGGCACCCGGACGGCGATGCAGCTGACCGACTTCCCGGTGGCGCTGCTGTACATCCTGGCGACGGCCTCGATCGGCATCTACGGCATCGTGCTGGCGGGCTGGTCGTCCGGTTCGACGTACCCGCTGCTGGGCGGGCTGCGCTCGGCCGCGCAGATGGTCAGCTACGAGATCGCGATGGGCCTGTCCTTCGCGGCGGTGTTCATCTACTCGGGGTCGATGTCGACCTCGGAGATCGTGGCGCACCAGCAGCCGACCTGGTTCGCGGCGCTGCTGCCGGTGTCGTTCATCGTGTACATCATCGCGATGGTGGGTGAGACCAACCGGGCGCCGTTCGACCTCCCGGAGGCCGAGGGCGAGCTGGTCGGCGGCTTCAACACCGAGTACTCCTCGCTGAAGTTCGCGATGTTCATGCTGGCCGAGTACGTCAACATGGTGACCGTCTCGGCGGTGGCCTCCACCCTGTTCCTGGGCGGCTGGCGGGCCCCGTGGCCGGTGTCGACCTTCTGGGAGGGCGCCAACCACGGCTGGTGGCCGATGCTGTGGATCACGCTGAAGATCCAGCTGCTGCTGTTCTTCTTCATCTGGCTGCGCGGCACGCTGCCCCGGTTCCGCTACGACCAGTTCATGAAGCTGGGCTGGAAGGTGCTGATCCCGGTCTCGCTGGTGTGGCTGGTGCTGATCGCGAGCGTGCGGGCGCTGCGCAACGAGGGCTACGGCTTCGGCGAGGTGGTGCTGTACGTCGGCGCGCCGGTCGGGGCGATCCTGCTGCTCGCCCTGCTGCGGGACTTCCTGAAGAAGGAACCCGAGCCCGAACCAACCCTGCCGAAGGGGGAGTTCGACCCGATGGCGGGCGGCTACCCGGTGCCCCCGCTGCCCGGACAGGAGCTCCCGCCGGTGCCGCGTCGGCGCAGCCGGGCCCCGAAGCAACTCCAGGACGCCCTCAACGGGGCCGACCATACCGAAGGGAGCTGAACCGAGATGTCGTCCGACCAGACGGAGCGGGCCGAGCGGCCCGACAAGCCGTCGATCCTCGGCCCGGCCGCCGGCTTCGGCGTGACCTTCAAGGCCATGTTCAAGAAGCGGCTCACCGAGCAGTACCCGGAGCAGAAGAAGCCCACCGCTCCGCGCTTCCACGGCCGCCACCAGCTGAACCGGCACCCGGACGGCCTGGAGAAGTGCATCGGCTGCGAGCTGTGCGCGTGGGCCTGTCCGGCCGACGCCATCTATGTGGAGGGCGCGGACAACCGGGAGGAGGAGCGCTACTCGCCGGGCGAGCGCTACGGCGCGGTCTACCAGATCAACTACGCCCGCTGCATCCTGTGCGGGCTGTGCATCGAGGCCTGTCCGACCCGCGCGCTCACCATGACCAACGAGTACGAGCTGGCCGACTCCTCGCGCCGGGACCTGATCTTCACCAAGGAGCAGCTGCTGGTCGGCCTGTCCGAGGGCATGGTGGACTCCCCGCACTCGATCTTCCCGGGCGCCGACGAGGGCGCGTACTACCGGGGCGAGATCACCGCGGCGGCGCCCGGGACGGTCCAGCAGGAGCGCACCGACCGGGAGCGGGAGGTCCAGCAGTGACCTCCCTCAACCTGGCCGCGACCGGGACGACCTCCGTCGGGGAGGCCGTCCAGTTCTGGGTGCTCGCGGTGCTCGCGGTCGGCGGCGCGCTCGGCATGGTGCTGATGCGCAAGGCCGTGCACAGCGCGCTGTGCCTGGCGGCCACGATGATGGCGCTGGCGGTCTGTTACATGGCGCAGGGCGCGGTGTTCCTGGGCGTGGTGCAGATCGTCGTGTACACCGGCGCGATCATGATGCTGTTCCTGTTCGTGGTGATGCTGGTCGGCGTCACCAGCGAGGACTCCCTGAAGGAGCAGCTGAAGGGCCAGCGGGTCGCCGCGGTGCTGTGCGGGCTGGGCTTCGGCGTGCTGCTGATCGCCGGGATCGCCAACGCGCGGCTGGACCACTTCACCGGCCTGTCCGAGGCGAACGCCGAGGGCAATGTGCCGGGCCTGGCCCGGCTGATCTTCACCCGGTACGTGTGGGCGTTCGAGGTCACCGGCGCGCTGCTGATCACCGCGGCGATCGGTGCGATGGTGCTGACCCACCGCGAGCACGTGAAGGCGCCGAAGACGCAGCGCGAGCTGGCCGCCCAGCGGGTCGTGGACAACCTCCAGCTGCCGCCGCTGCCGGCGCCGGGCGTGTACGCGCGGCACAACGCGGTGGACGTTCCGGCGCTGCTGCCGGACGGCACGATCGCCGAGGACTCGGTGATGGCGACGCTGCGCGAGCGCGGCCAGGTCCGGGACGTCAGTCAGGAGATGCTGCGGCGGATGGCCGAGCTGGAGAACACCACGGCGGACTGGCTGGGCCGGCCGTCGTCCGAGCGGCCGGCGGTCGCCGGACCGCGCAAGTCCCTGGAGCCGGTGCCGGCGTCGGTGCCGGCATCGGTGAACGGCAAGGACGGCAACGGCGGTCCGAACGGTCTGAACGGCAACGGCGGTCTGAATGCCAAGGACGGCCTGAACGGCAAGGACGGCCTGAACGGCCGCGCCGACGAGGGGGGAGCGGAGTGAACCCGGTCAACTACCTGTACCTCGCGGCCCTGTTGTTCACCATCGGCGCGGCCGGAGTGCTGATCCGGCGCAACGCGATCGTGCTGTTCATGTGCGTGGAGCTGATGCTGAACGCCTCGAACCTCGCCCTGGTGACCTTCTCCCGGCTGCACGGCACCCTGGACGGTCAGATCATCGCGTTCTTCACGATGGTGGTCGCGGCGGCCGAGGTCGTGGTCGGCCTCGCCATCATCGTCTCCATCTTCCGGACCAGGCACTCCGCTTCGGTCGACGACAGCAATCTGATGAAGCTGTAGGCGGAGGGCCTCGGTGAACTCTCTCATTCCGCTGCTGGTGGCGGCCCCGCTGGCCGGCGCCGCCCTGCTCCTGCTCGGCGGCCGCGCGCTGGACCGCTTCGGCCACTGGCTGGCCACCGCCCTCGCGGCGCTCTCGTTCGGCTTCGGCCTGGCGCTGTTCTGGGACATGCTGGGCCGCGAGGCCGAGCACCGGGCCGTCACCCAGTACCTGTTCAGCTGGATCCCGGTGAACGGGTTCCAGGCCGACATGTCGTTCCGGCTCGACCAGTTGTCGATGACCTTCGTCCTGCTGATCACCGGCGTCGGCACGCTGATCCACCTGTACTCGGTGGGCTACATGGCGCACGACGAGCGCCGGCGCCGCTTCTTCGCGTACCTGAACCTGTTCCTGGCCGCCATGCTGCTGCTGGTGGTCGCCGACAACTACCTGCTGCTGTACTTCGGTTGGGAGGGCGTGGGCCTCGCCTCGTACCTGCTGATCGGTTTCTGGCAGCACAAGCCGAGCGCGGCGACGGCGGCGAAGAAGGCGTTCATCGTCAACCGGGTCGGTGACCTGGGCCTGTCGATCGCGATCATGCTGATGTTCACCGAGTTCGGCTCCTTCGCCTTTGAGCCGGTCTTCGGCGGGGCGGCGCAGGCGAGCGAGGGCAAGCTGACGGCGATCGGCCTGATGCTGCTGCTGGCGGCCTGCGGCAAGTCGGCGCAGGTGCCGCTGCAGTCCTGGCTGGGCGACGCGATGGAGGGCCCGACCCCGGTGTCGGCGCTGATCCACGCGGCCACCATGGTGACCGCCGGCGTCTACCTGATCACCCGCTCGTCGGCGATCTTCGACCTGGCGCCGGACGCGCAGACCGCCGTGGTGGTGGTCGGCGCGGTCACGCTGCTGTTCGGTGCGATCGTCGGTTGCGCGAAGGACGACATCAAGAAGGCGCTGGCCGGGTCGACGATGTCGCAGATCGGCTACATGGTGCTGGCGGCCGGGCTCGGCCCGATCGGCTACGCCTTCGCGATCATGCACCTGGTGACGCACGGCTTCTTCAAGGCCGGGCTGTTCCTCGGCGCCGGGTCGGTCATGCACGGCATGAACGACGAGGTGAACATGCGTCACTACGGCGGCCTGCGCAAGTACATGCCGGTCACCTTCGTCACCTTCGGCCTCGGCTACCTGGCGATCATCGGCTTCCCCGGCCTGTCCGGCTTCTTCTCCAAGGACAAGATCATCGAGGCGGCCTTCGCCAAGGGCGGCACCGAGGGCTGGATCCTCGGCCTGTGCGCGCTGACCGGCGCCGCCGTCACCGCGTTCTACATGACCCGGGTGATGCTGCTGACCTTCTTCGGCGAGAAGCGCTGGCAGCCGGACGCCGAGGGCAACGCCCCGCACCCGCACGAGTCCCCGAAGACCATGACCATCCCGATGATCCTGCTGGCCTTCGGCTCGGTCTTCGCGGGCGGGCTGTTCGCCTTCAACGACTCGTTCCTGACCTGGCTGGAGCCCGTCACCGGACACTCCGAGGGCAACTCGCCGCTCGCCCCGCTGGTGGTCACCGTGCTCACCACGGCCTGCATGCTGGCCGGCGTCCTCGTCTCGTACCTGATGTACGGGCGCTCCGCCGTCCCCGTGGTGGCGCCGGTCGGCTCCCCGCTCACCCGGGCCGCCCGCCGCGACCTGCTCCAGGACGACTTCAACCACGCCGTCCTGGTCCGCCCGGGCTCGGCGCTCACCGCGACGCTGGTCTACTTCGACAGCCGCGGCCTGGACGGCTTCGTCAACGGCCTGGCTGCCACCATCGGCGGCGTGTCCAGTCGGCTGCGGCGGGTCCAGAACGGCTTCGTCCGCTCGTACGCGCTCTCCATGTTCGGCGGCACGCTGGTGCTGGTCGCCACGACTCTCCTGATGAGGTCCGTCTGATGACTCGCGCAGATTCCATGTGGGGGGTGCGGCCATGAGCGCGTTGTTGACCGCCTCCTGCGCCGTCCCGGCGGCCGGCGCGGTGCTGACCGCCGCGCTGCCCGCCGGGTCGACCGAGCGCCGCCGCTCGACCACCAAGGCCGTCGCCCTGGGCGTCTCGGTCGTCACCCTGGTGCTGGCCGCCGTGGTGGCGACCCGCTTCGACCCGCACGGCGACCGCTACCAGCTGACCGAGTCGTACAGCTGGATCCGCTCCTTCGGCATCACCTTCTCGCTCGGCGTGGACGGCATCGGCGCCGTCCTCGCCCTGCTCACCGCCGTCCTGGTGCCGGTGGTGATGCTGGCCTCCTGGCACGACGCCGACCCGGGGCCGGCCGGCCCCGACGGCACCTTCGCCCCCGACACCTTTGAGGGCAGGCGCCGCACCCAGGCCTTCTTCGCCCTGATCCTGGCGGTGGAGGCGATGGTGGTCGTCTCCTTCTACGCCACCGACGTCTTCCTCTTCTACGTGTTCTTCGAAGCCATGCTGATCCCGATGTACTTCCTGATCGGCGGCTTCGGGGACCGGGCCGGCGGCCCCGACGCGGCGCGCCAGCGCTCGTACGCGGCCGTGAAGTTCCTGCTCTACAACCTGCTCGGCGGCCTGGTGATGCTGGCCGCCGTGATCGGCCTGTACGTGATCGCGCAGGACCAGGGCTTCGGCACCTTCGACCTCCAGACCCTCACCTCGGCGATCGCCGACGGCAAGCTGCAGCTGTCCGGCACCGCCGAGAAGGCGCTGTTCCTGGGCTTCTTCTTCGCCTTCGCGGTGAAGGCCCCGCTGTGGCCGCTGCACACCTGGCTGCCGAACGCGATGGGCGAGGCCACCGCCGGCACCGCCGTGCTGATCACCGCCGTGGTGGACAAGGTCGGCACCTTCGCGATGCTGCGTTTCTGCCTCGGGCTGTTCCCGCACGCCTCGAAGACCTTCGCCCCGGTGATCCTGGTCCTGTCGGTGATCGGGATCATCTACGGCGCGCTGCTGGCGGTCGGCCAGAAGGACATCAAGCGGCTGGTCGCCTACGCGTCGATCTCGCACTTCGGCTTCATCATCATGGGCATCTTCGCGCTGACCAGCCAGGGCCAGAGCGGCGCCACCCTCTACATGGTCAACCACGGCATCTCCACCGCCGCGTGGATGCTGGTGGCGGGCTTCCTGATCTCCCGCCGCGGCTCGCGGCTGATCGCCGACTACGGTGGGGTGCAGAAGGTCGCGCCGGTGCTCGCCGGGACGTTCCTGGTCGGCGGTCTGGCGACCCTGTCGCTGCCCGGGCTGGCCCCGTTCGTCAGTGAGTTCCTGGTGCTGGTGGGCACGTTCACCCGCTACCCGGCGATCGGCATCGTGGCGACCTTCGGCATCGTGCTGGCCGCGCTGTACGCCCTGCTGCTGTACCAGCGCACCATGACCGGCCCGGTGAAGGCCGGCGTCGGCGGGATGCCCGACCTCAAGGTCCGCGAACTGGCCGTGGTCGCCCCGCTGGTGGCGCTGACCATCCTGCTCGGCGTCTACCCCAAGCCGCTCACCGACCTGGTCAACCCCTCGGTGAACGCGACGCTCTCGCAGGTCCACGAGACCGACCCGGCGCCGGCCCACCCGGTCGCCGCCACCTCAGGAGGTGAGCAGAAGTGAGCACCACCGGCATGCTCGCCGCCGCCGGCGGCAACACCGCCAGCATCCCGGCGCCGCACCTGGAGTACGGCCAGCTCTCCCCGATGCTGGTGGTGTTCGGCGCCGCCGTGGCCGGCATCCTGGTGGAGGCCTTCGTGCCCCGCCGGTACCGGCACTGGACGCAGGTGTCGCTCGCCCTGGCCGGGCTGATCGGCTCCTTCGTCGCCGTGGTGGTGCTGGCCTCCCAGGGCTTCGGCTCCACCCGGGTCGACCTGCTGGCCATGGAGTCGGTCGCGCTGGACGGCCCGGCGCTGTTCCTGCAAGGCGTGATCCTGCTGGTCGCCGTCGTCGCGGTGCTCACCTACGCCGAACGGAAGCTGGAGCCCAAGGCGGGCGGCCTGCCCGCCGACGCCTTCGCGGCCCAGGCCGCCGCCACCCCCGGCGGCGAGCAGGAGCGGGCCGCGGTCCGGGCCGGCTTCGCCACCAGCGAGGTCTTCCCGCTCACCATGTTCGCGGTCGGCGGGATGCTGCTGTTCCCCGCGGCCAACGACCTGCTGACGATGTTCGTGGCGCTGGAGGTCTTCTCCCTCCCGCTGTACCTGCTCTGCGCGCTGGCCCGGCGCCGCCGGCTGCTCTCCCAGGAGGCGGCCGTCAAGTACTTCCTGCTGGGCGCCTTCGCCTCGGCGTTCTTCCTGTTCGGCACCGCGCTGCTGTACGGCTACGCGGGCAGCGTGAAGCTCGGCGACATCTCGGACGTGATCTCCGGCAAGGCGATGACCACCCCGGCGCAGCTGAGCAGCACCCAGAGTGACGCGCTGCTGCTGATCGGCCTGGCGATGCTCGCGGTCGGCCTGCTGTTCAAGGTCGGCGCGGTGCCGTTCCACTCCTGGACCCCGGACGTGTACCAGGGCGCGCCGACCCCGGTGACCGGTTTCATGGCGGCGGCGACGAAGGTCGCGGCCTTCGGGGCGTTCCTGCGGCTGTTCTACGTGGCCTTCCCGGGCCTGCGGCTGGACTGGCGGCCGGTGCTGTGGGGGGTGGCGATCCTCACCATGGTGGTGGGCGCGGTGCTGGCGGTCACCCAGCAGGACGTCAAGCGGCTGTTGGCGTACTCCTCGATCGCGCACGCCGGGTTCATCCTCACGGGCGTGATCGCCACCAACAAGCAGGGCCTGTCCTCGGTGCTGTTCTACCTGCTGTCGTACTCCTTCGTGACGCTCGGCGCGTTCGCCGTGGTCACCCTGGTGCGCGACTCCAAGGGCGAGGCGACCCACCTGTCCAGCTGGGCCGGGCTGGGCCGGCGCTCGCCGCTGGTGGCGGCGGTGTTCGCGCTGTTCCTGCTGGCCTTCGCCGGGATCCCGCTGACCTCCGGGTTCACCGGGAAGTTCGCGGTGTTCCAGGCGGCGGCGGCTGGCGGGGCGACGCCGCTGGTGATCGTGGGTGTGCTGAGCTCGGCGGTGGCCGCGTTCTTCTACATCCGGGTCATCGTGCTGATGTTCTTCTCCGACCCGAAGCCGGGCGGCCCGACGGTGGCGATCCCGAGCGCCTTCACGGCGACCGCGATCGGGGTGGGGGTGCTGGTCACGCTGGGTCTCGGCCTGCTGCCGCAGTACTTCCTGGACCTGGCGTCGAAGGCCGCGCTGTTCGTCCGCTGACCGCCGCCGGGGCGGCGCCGCCGCCCCGGGCCCGTCCGGGCCGCGCCCTCGGCGCGCGGTCCGGACGCGTGTTTGCCGCCGGCCCGCCGGCACAGGGGCTCCGGCCCGTGTTTTCCAGCTGAATTCGCCCCCACCGCAGTACTGCCCCCACAGCCGCCCTGACCAGGGCATCCGGCCCGATCATGACAGGATCCGCACGCCCGTGCAGTGATCCACTCGTGACCGGATACCCTGCCTGTATGGCCAGCGGCGGCACTCAGGGACCAGGCCGCTAGATCGACCAGGGACAGAGGAGTGGTCTTCGTGACCGTCGTGGGACCCTTCGGGCTCAGCGTGCAGGACCGCGACCTGACCCGGGACGTTCAGGCCGGACTGGACGCGGTGGAGACGGCTCTCGCCGAGGCCGTCAAGAGCGACGTCCCGTTCATCACCATCACCGCCAGTCACCTCATCGAGGCCGGCGGCAAGCGCTTCCGCCCGCTGCTGCTGCTGCTGGCGGCGCAGTTCGGCGACCCGGGGGCGCCCGGGGTGGTGCCGGCCGCCGTCGTCGTCGAGCTCACCCACCTGGCGACCCTGTACCACGACGACGTCATGGACGAGGCCCCGGTGCGCCGCGGCGCCCCCAGCGCCAACTCCCGCTGGGACAACTCGGTGGCCATCCTCACCGGCGACTTCCTGTTCTCCCGCGCCTCCCAGGTGCTCGCCGACCTCGGCCCCGAGGCGGTGCGGATGCAGGCCGACGCCTTCGAGCGGCTGGTCACCGGCCAGATCCTGGAGACCCGCGGCCCCGGCCCGGACGGCGACCCGCTGCTGCACTACCTCGACGTGCTGGCCGGCAAGACCGGTTCGCTGATCGCGGTCTCCTGCCGGATAGGAGCACTGATGGCCGGCGCCGAGTCGTGGATGGTGGACACCCTCAGCGAGTTCGGCGAGCGGATCGGCATCGCCTTCCAGCTGGCCGACGACGTGCTGGACATCGCCAGCGACGGCCAGGAGTCCGGCAAGACCCCCGGCACCGACCTGCGCGAGGGCGTGCCGACCCTGCCGACCCTGCTGCTGGAGCAGATGCCGGCCGACCCCGCCGACCCGGCCGACACCCGGCTGCGCGAACTGCTCACCCTGGACCTCGCCGACGACGAGTTGCACGCCGAGGCGCTGCGGCTGCTGCGCCGCCACCCCGCGCTGGAGCGCGCCCGCCGGGAGACGCTGCGCCAGGCCGAGGACGCCCGGGCGCTGCTCGCCCCGCTGCCGGACTGCGCGGCGAAGGCGGCCCTGGAGGGGCTCTGCGACGCGGTGGCGATCCGGACCATGTGACCGGACCGCGTGACCGGACCGTGTGACCGGGGCGCGGCGGGCGGCCGCCCCCGGCCGGCGGATCCGCGGACGGCGGGTCGGGTGTTTGCCCGGATGGGGGAGACTGGCCTCTGTCAGCTCAGCCCTGCCGGGAAGGTCACCATGCGCCGTGTCGTCATAGCCGAGGACTCCGTACTGCTGCGGGAGGGCCTGACCCGGCTGCTCACCGACCGGGGCCTGGAGGTCGTGGCGGGTGTCGGGGACGGTGCCGCGCTGGTGAAGACCATCCACGACCTGGCCGCGGCCGGGCAGCTGCCGGACGTCGTGGTCTCCGACGTGCGGATGCCGCCGAGCCACACCGACGAGGGCCTGCGCGCCTGCGTCGAGCTGCGCGGCCGCTACCCGGAGCTGAACGTGCTGGTGCTGTCGCAGTTCGTGGAGGAGCGGTACGCCTCCGAGCTGCTGGCGGGTTCGACCCGGGGCGTCGGCTACCTGCTGAAGGACCGGGTCGCGGAGGTGCGCGAGTTCGCGGACGCGGTGGTCCGGGTCGCCGACGGCGGCACCGCGCTGGACCCGGAGGTGGTGCAGCAACTCCTCAGCCGCAGCCGCAAGGGCGATGTGCTGGCCAACCTCACCCCGCGCGAGCGGGAGGTGCTCGGGCTGATGGCGGAGGGCCGCACCAACAGCGCGGTGGCCAAGCAGCTGGTGGTCTCGGACGGTGCGGTGGAGAAGCACGTCAGCAACATCTTCCTGAAGCTGGGCCTGGCGCAGAGCCCGGAGGACCATCGCCGGGTGCTGGCGGTGCTCACCTACCTCAACTCGTAGCCGTCCCGGCGGCCGGGCAGCTCGGGGGCGGGGAGCGGGGGCAGGGGCCGGGGGAGCGGCCGTCGGACGCGGAATGATCTCCGGCGGTCGGACGTTGTACCCCGTGTGCGGTTCGGGCGCGGGCCGGTGTTTTCCCGCCGCACGTGGGAGTTCCGTCCGGGATCAAGTGCCCGCGCATAGGATGCGGGAGGTGCACCAAGCGGACGGGGCACGGGGCCGCGCCCGCGGTGGTGTGCCCTCGAGGAGGTCCGCGGCAGTGACCAGTCAGGTCGATCAGTCAGAGGCAGTGGACGGCTCGGACGGCGACGGTGGTCGTTCCGGGAGTGGTGACGGACGCCCTGGTGCGGCCGTGCCCGCCGATCCAACGGCCCCGGGAGGTTCGCCGCCGAGGCACAGCAAGCCGATCCGCCGACTCGACCGGGTGATCATCCGTTTCGCCGGCGACTCGGGTGACGGCATGCAGCTCACCGGTGACCGGTTCACCTCGGAGACGGCGTCGTTCGGCAACGACCTCTCCACGCTGCCGAACTTCCCGGCCGAGATCCGGGCGCCCGCCGGGACGCTGCCGGGCGTGTCGAGCTTCCAACTGCACTTCGCGGACCACGACATCCTCACCCCGGGCGACGCGCCGAACGTGCTGGTGGCGATGAACCCGGCGGCGCTGAAGGCGAACCTGGAGGACCTGCCGCGCGGCGCGCAGATCATCGTCAACACGGACGAGTTCACCAAGCGCGCGCTGGCGAAGGTCGGTTACGCGGCGGATCCGCTGGCCGACGGCTCGCTGGAGGGCTACCACCTGCACAAGGTGCCGCTGACGACGCTGACCCTGGAGGCGTTGAAGGACAGCGGGCTGGCGCGCAAGGACGCCGAGCGGGCCAAGAACATGTTCGCGCTGGGGATGCTGTCCTGGATGTACCACCGCCCCACCCGCGGGACGGAGACCTTCCTGCGCAGCAAGTTCGCGAAGAAGCCGCAGATCGCCGAGGCGAACATCAGCGCGTTCAAGGCGGGTTGGAACTTCGGCGAGACCACGGAGACCTTCGCGGTCTCCTACGAGGTGCCGCCGGCCAAGCTCCCGGCCGGGCGCTACCGCAACATCTCGGGGAACCTGGCGCTCTCCTACGGCCTGATCGCCGCCGCGCAGCGCTCCGGGCTGCCGCTGTACCTGGGCTCGTACCCGATCACGCCGGCCTCGGACATCCTGCACGAGCTGAGCCGGCACAAGAACTTCGGGGTCCGCACCTTCCAGGCCGAGGACGAGATCGCCGGGATCGGCGCCGCGCTCGGCGCGTCCTTCGGCGGCGCGCTCGGCGTGACGACGACCTCGGGCCCCGGGGTGGCGCTGAAGAGCGAGACGATCGGCCTGGCGGTGTCGCTGGAACTGCCGCTGCTGGTCGTGGACATCCAGCGCGGCGGCCCCTCCACCGGCCTGCCGACCAAGACGGAGCAGGCGGACCTGCTGCAGGCGATGTTCGGGCGCAACGGCGAGGCGCCGGTGCCGATCGTCGCCCCGGCGACGCCGGCCGAGTGCTTCGACGCGGCGCTGGAGGCGGCGCGGATCGCGGTGACGTACCGGACGCCGGTGTTCCTGCTCTCGGACGGCTACCTGGCGAACGGCTCGGAGCCGTGGCGGATCCCGGAGGTGGACGAACTCCCGCTGATCAGCCCGGACTTCGCGACCGGTCCGAACCGCGAGGACGGCTCGTTCTGGCCCTACCTGCGGGATCCGAAGACCCTGGCCAGGCCGTGGGCGCTGCCCGGCACACCGGGGCTGGAGCACCGGATCGGCGGGATCGAGAAGCAGGACGGGACGGGGAACATCTCCTACGACCCGGCGAACCACGACTTCATGGTCCGCACCCGGCAGGCGAAGATCGACGGGATCGCCGTCCCCGACGTGGAGGTCGACGACCCGAGCGGCGAGGCGCGGGTGCTGGTGCTCGGCTGGGGTTCGACGTACGGGCCGATCACCGCGGCCGTGCGGCGGGTGCGGGCGGACGGCGGGGAGGTCGCCCAGGCGCACCTGCGCCACCTGAACCCCTTCCCGGCCAACCTGGGCGCGGTGCTCAGGAGTTACGAGAAGGTCGTCGTGCCGGAGATGAACCTCGGCCAGCTCGCGCTGCTGCTGCGGGCGAAGTACCTGGTGGACGCGGAGTCCTACAACCAGGTGCGTGGACTGCCGTTCAAGGCGGCACAGTTGGCGGACGTGCTGTCGGCGGCGATCGGCACCCTGGACGAGGAGGACCACCGATGAGCGAGAACGGCTTCCCCTCCCTGCGCCTGGTGCCCAAGGCCGAAGGGTCGCAGAGCGCACGGGACTTCAAGACCGACCAGGAGGTGCGCTGGTGCCCCGGCTGCGGGGACTACGCCGTCCTGGCGGCGGTGCAGGGCTTCATGCCGGAGCTCGGCATCAAGCGCGAGAACACCGTGTTCGTCTCCGGGATCGGCTGTTCCTCGCGCTTCCCGTACTACATGAACACCTACGGGGTGCACTCGATCCACGGGCGCGCGCCGGCGATCGCGACCGGGCTGGCGTCCGCGCGGCAGGACCTGAGCGTGTGGGTGGTGACCGGGGACGGCGACGCGCTGTCCATCGGCGGCAACCACCTGATCCACGCGCTGCGGCGCAACGTCAATCTGAAGATCCTGCTGTTCAACAACCGGATCTACGGCCTGACCAAGGGCCAGTACTCGCCGACCAGCGAGCTGGGCAAGATCACCAAGTCGACGCCGATGGGCTCGCTGGACGCGCCGTTCAACCCGCTCTCGCTGGCGATCGGCGCCGAGGCGTCCTTCGTCGCCCGGACGATCGACTCGGACCGCCAGCACCTGCAGTCGGTGCTGCGGGCGGCGGCCGCGCACGAGGGCACCGCGCTGGTGGAGATCTACCAGAACTGCAACATCTTCAACGACGGCGCGTTCGAGGCCTTGAAGCAGCCCGGCACCCGGGACGAGGCGCTGATCCGGCTGGAGCACGGGCAGCCGATCCGCTTCGGCGCGGACCTGGCCGGCGGCGTGTTCCGCGGCCCGGACGGCGAGCTGTTCACCGCCCCGGTGACGGCGGACAACGAGGCGCGGGTGCTGGTCCACGACGCGCACGCGGCCAACCCGACGGCGGCCTTCGCGCTGTCCCGGATCGCCGACGCCGACACCCTGCACCACACCCCGATCGGTGTCCTGCGCGATGTGCGGCGGCCTGTCTACGACGAGCTGATGGCGGGGCAGTTGGCGGCCGCGCAGGCCGATCGCGGGCCGGGCGACCTGGCCGCGCTGCTGGCGGGCGGCGACACCTGGACGGTGGACTGACCGGTCCGGTCCGGTCCGGCCTGGTCCGGTCTGGTCCGGTCACCGCGGCGCCCCCTCGTCCATCGGCCGAGGGGGCGCCGTCGTTCGTTCGGGCACGCGGTCACTGCTCGGGCGCGTGGTTACTGCTTGGCCCACTCGACCAGTTCGATCACGACCCCGTTCGGGTCGGTGACCTGGAACAGCTTCTCGCCCCACGGCTCCTCGCGCAGCGGCAGGGTGATCTCGACCCCTTCGCCGCGCAGTCGCCGCTCCTCGCCGACGAGGTCCTCGACGACGAACGCCAGGATGACGCCGGACGCGGTCCGGTCGCGTTGACCTTCGGGCAGCACCTCCAGGCCGCGCCGCAGGCAGACGACGTTGACCCCGCCGCCGGGGTGCTGGAGCGAGACGAAGCCGTCGGCCGACATCTCCTCGCTGTAGCCGAAGTGCCGCTGGAGGAAGGCGGCGGAGGTGGTGACGTTCTCGACGGTCAGGGCGAGGGTGGTGGTGGTGATCTGCATGGCGGAGCCCTCTCGTCGGCGCGAGCACGCGATTATCCCGTACGCAGTACACTATACATAGTACGGAGAATTGCGCGAGAGGTGTGCGTTCTGGGTCCGGACACGGGGGAAGGCGCGGGGAAAAGCCGTAGGGAGGCTCCCGGGTGGGAGCCTCCCTACGGCTCGGTGCGGTGCGTCAGGTGCGGGGTGTCAGAAGACGCAGGGGATGCCGCCGTCGCTCTGGGCGTCGACCGACGGGCCCTGCACGGGCAGGTTGGCCGCCGGGTCGGACGGGGAGCCGGTCGCGCCGCCGCCCGGCGCTGCGGCGCCGGTCTTGTCGTCGGTCGCGCCGGTGAAGCCGGTGCCGAGGGTGACGACCACCCGGTCGGCGGGGGCCGACGCGGACTCCGTGGCGGTGACGCCGTAGCGGGCGGCGATCTGGTCGGCCGCCTCCTTGGCGCCCTTGCCGTAGGCCACGGTGGTGGTCTTGGGCTTCGCGGCGGCGCTGCCGGTCCTGCCCGCCTTGAAGCCCATCGCGACCAGCGCCTTGGACTCGGCGGTGGAGGAGACCCCGGCGGCCGTGGAGGCGTTGAAGACGTCCACGGTGGTGGGGGCGGCGGCCTTGGTGGTGGGCGGCGCGGTCGTGGCCGGCGCGGAGGAGGCCGCCGGGGTGGGCGCGTCGCCCGCCGCGTCGGGGGCGGCCGGGGCGGAGTCGGCGTAGCCGAAGATCTGCTTGACGACCTTCTGGAGCTTCGCGGGGGTGACGAGGTTGACGTCCTGGCCGTTGCGGGTGCCGAAGCCGTCGAAGGTCAGGGTGTTGAACTCGACGTTGCCGCCGGTGAGGTTGGGGGCCTGCTGGGCGAAGTCGAGGACGTTCCACTCGTTGTCGATGACCAGGTCCTTCTGCACCACGCCGAACAGCTGCTGCAGCTTGCCGAGGTCGCTGATGACGCCGTCCTGCTTGAGCTTGTGCACGACGGAGGAGATGAAGGCCTGCTGGCGGTGGGTGCGGGCGAAGTCGCCGCTGTTGCCGTCCGGGCCGTCCAGGTTGTGGCGCTGGCGGACGAAGGAGAGCGCCTGGGAGGCGTTGAGCTTGTTGATGCCCTTGTGGAAGTCGGCGCCGGAGCCCTGGCCTTCCATGGCCGGGTCCTTGGTGTCGTGGGTGAGGCAGACCTCGATCGGTTCGACGGCCTTGGCGATGTCGTAGAAGCCCATCAGGTTGACCTCGGCTATGTGGTCGACGGGCTGGTCGAGGAACTTCTGTACGGTCTGGATGGTGGCCGCGCGGCCGGCGTCGCGGCCGGCCTTCTCCAGGTCCGCGCCCTTGAGCCCCTTCGCCTGGAGGGCCGGGGTGGCCTTCTCCTTGGCCTCGCCGTAGGCCTCCTTGATCTTGCGCATGCCAGCCTGCTTGCCGTCCCCGGTGTAGGTCATGACGTAGTCGTCACGGGGGATGGAGACGGCCTGTGCTTTGCCGCCGCCGGCGGGGATGTGCAGCAGGATCAGGGAGTTGGTGTTGTAGCCGCCGATGTCGGAGCTGTGGCCGGCGTGCAGTTCGTCCTGGACGAACTCCGGCGGCAGGTCCGTCCCGTCCATGTTCTTGCGGCTGTCGAGGCCGATCAGCAGGATGTTGACCGAGTTGTCGAGGTGCTTGGGCGCGTTCTTCTTGGTCTCGGCGATGGCGTTGGAGGTGGTCATCCCGTCGGTGAGGGACGTCACCTCGTACCAGACCACCCCGCTGGCGGCGAACACCGCCAGGGCGACCGAGCAGGCCAGCGTCCGGCCCGCGATCAGCAGGGGGGAGGTGCGGCGGGTCGGGGGTGCGGCGGTGCGGCCGCCGTCCCGGGTCTGCGGGTTCTCAGCCATGGTCCCTCCTCCGGTCCCGGACCAGCCGGACCACGATCACCAGGGCGGCCGTTGCGACGGCCGCGGCCATCACGGGAAAGTCGTGGACCACCCACTTCGCGGAGCCGGTGGCCAGGTTCTTGCCCCGGTAGGCGTCGCCGTTGGCCAGCAGTTCCGCGCCGGCCGTCACCCCCAGGACCAGCAGCGGGGAGGCGGCGAGGACCCACCACCAGCCGTTGCGGCTGCTGAGTGCGGCCGCCAGGCCGGTGCCGAGCACGGCGCCCACCAGGAAGGCCGTCCCCATGCCGGGGCCGGAGAGCTCGTCGATCCCGGCGCCTGCCGCCGGCAGCCCCACGGCCAGGGCCACGGGCAGGGCCGCTCCGCCGGGGAAGGGGCGGGGGCGGGCGGGGGCCTTGTTCGCCCGCCGGCGGGTTCCCTGGTCGGAGGTGCGCTCCGGTGTCCGCTGGCCGGTCGTCCGCTGGTCGGTCGGCCCCCGGTCTGCCGTCCGCTGGTCGGTCGGCCGCGCCTGCGTCTCCTGGCCTGGCGTTCGCCCGCGTGCCTCTTGGTTGGACGTCCGTCCTCGCCGCCCCGCCACGCACTCACCCCCGGTGTTCCCGTGCTCTGCGCCCCTGTGGCGCCTGCGCCCGGTCCTCGTGTGATGAGCCGTTGTGCGCTGCCACTTCTGGACGCTGCTGTTCGGCCGGCCGGTTCCCGCGCTCGGCTTCCGTTTTCCGGTCGGGGGCAGGCGTGCTGTTGAATTCCCTCTACACGGGTGTAGAGGTTGTAGGCAGCATAGAGCACCCTTGTTCGATGGCAACCCGGCTCAGGCGGGCTCGGGAGACACTACACCGGGCAGTTTTCGAGAGCCCCGGTAGATGAGGAGTGACGCCGTGGCGGCGACGGGCGGAGCGGGACGGCCGGAGAAGCGCAAGGCGATCACGCGGGCCGCGACGGCGGTGTTCGGGCGCGAGGGCTATGTCCGGGCCAGCATGGACGCGATCGCGGCGGAGGCCGGGGTGTCCAAGCGCACGGTCTACAACCACTTCGCCGACAAGGAGACCCTCTTCCTCTCCGTCGCACTCCAGAACTCGGCCGAACTGACCGAGTCCATCCGCGAGTTGATGGACAGGCACCTCGACCGGGTGGTGGACCTGCGCCAGGACCTCACCGACTTCGCGGTCGAACGGGCCCGGGCCGTCCTCTCGGCCGGGGACCGCGGCGCGCTCGGCCGGGCCATCCGCGCCGAGGTCGCCAACATCCCGGCCGACGTCCTGGAAGCGTGGCTGGAGGCCGGCCCGATCGCCTCGCAGCGCGACCTCGCGCAGCGGTTCGAGGCGATCGCGGACCGAGGCCTGCTGGCCGTCGACGACGCCCCGCAGACCGCCGAGCAGTTCACGCTGCTGACCTTCCACGGCGTCGCCGAGCGCTCGTTCTGGGGCGCCCTGCCGGTGGCGGACGAGGAGCTCGCCCGGATCGCGGCGCTCGGTGTCGACGCCTTCCTGCGGATCCACCGGGTGCCCGCGGTGCGGTGACGGCGCGGGTGCCGGTGGCGCGGTGACGGCGTGGGTGCCGGTGGCGCGGTGACGGCGGGCGCCGGAGCGTGAGACGCCTGCGGCACGGTGACGGTGGACGCCTGACCGTGACACGCCGCCGGGGAGGGGTTCGGCGGCGCGTCACGGGGCCCACTCGTGGGCGAGCAGGTCGAGGACCGGCTCGCCCACGAACCCCTCCGCCGGCCCAGGGGTGGCTCGGGAGGAGGGTGGTGGGCGCGGACCGGTCCGCTCGCCGAGGCCGGCGAACGGACCGGGGACGGGGCGGGTCCGACGGTTCGCGCCCCCGGCGGGAACCGTCGGACCCCTCTCGGCGAGCCGTCAGCCGATCTTCCAGCGCTGGGCCGGGTCGTTGCCGTTGCAGGACGTCACCGAGGTGAGCTGGGCGACGCCGTTGGACTTGAGGCACTGGCCGGTGGCGGCGTTGCGGATCAGGTACCAGCCGCGGTCCTCGTCGGTGCGGATCCACTTCTGGTTGGCCGGCAGCCAGTCGCCGGCCGGGCGGTTGAGGCCGTCCCAGCCGCCGGGGGTGTCCCAGAGCTGGACGGCGCCCGAGCCGGTGTCGAGGTCGACGACCTTGCCGGCCGAGCCGTGCGAGATGGCGGTGGTGCCGTCGCAGTAGCCCCAGAACGACCAGGTCTGCGCGGCGCTCTGGTTGCCCTGGTAGACGCCGATCCGCTGGCCGTTGACCTCCGTGTTGGCCGGCAGGTCGAGGGCGCCGGTGGCGCCGTTGTAGACGGAGGTGACGGTCTGCAGGTTCGGCGGCAGCTCGCAGCCGGCGGCGTGCGCGGCCGGGGCGGTGACCACGGCCGCCCCCGCGACGGCCGCGACGGCACCGAGCCCGGCGAGGAACCTGCGGGTACGGGTGACGGGTTTCATCGGGTTCTCCTTCTGGGTGTGGTGGATCCGGGTGTGCTGGAGGTGCGGTGTCAGCCGCGCGGGACCTGGAGGGCGTCCCACTGCTTGGGGCCGGGGATTCCGTCGGCGTCGCTGCCGGAGTCGCCCAGCTTGTGCTGCCAGTTGCGGAAGGATTCGAGGTCCGCCCCGGACCACTCGGGGCCGGGGCCCTCGGCGTAGGCGGAGCAGCCCTCGGCGACCAGGCGCTCTCCCATCCGGGTGATGACGTCGCTCTTCTGGCCGTCCTGGAAGAGGTCGGCGCCGGGGAAGGGCTCGTAGCCGCCCTCGCCCCCGCCTCCGTCCCCGCCGCTGTCGGCCTGGGGCCGGGCGCCGCCGTTCGGCTGGTCGTCGGCGGAGGCCTCCTGCCCGAAGTAGACCGCCCCCTGGCGGTCCCGCCACTGCGGGTCGGCGAGGATGACGCCGTCGGCGAAGTCCGGGACGCCGTACCCGTACACCCAGCTCGACTTGCGGTCACGGGTCTTGAGGTAGACGCCGTCGCCCTCGGAGCTGCCGCCGTCGTTGGTGTTGCCCTCGACGGTGGTGATGGTGGAGCTGGTGTAGGCGACGCAGATGCCGGTGTGGCTGCCGCCGCCGGGGCCGTAGAACACCTGGCCGCCGATCACCGGGTAGTCGGTGAAGCGGTCGCGGTCCCTGAACCAGGCGACGCCCTCGGCGCAGGAGGCCGTCACCGGGAACAGCCCGGCGTTGCCGGACTGCTGGGCGCACCAGGCGACGAAGGTCGCGCACCAGGCCTCGCCCTGGGACCACTCCAGGCCGGGGACGGCCGGGGAGTACTTCTGGATGTTGTTCCAGTGCGAGCCGCTGCGGCCCTCCTGGTATCCGACCTCGTCTCGGGCGATGCGGATCAGGTCCGCCGCGTTCGAGGACATGAGGGTGGCTCCTTGCTTGCTGTGGCTGCTGTGGCTGCTGGGGGGACGGGGAGGTCAGGCCTGGGCGAAGGTCTGGACGTAGCGGCCCCAGTTGCCGCGCTGGCGGGGGGTGTAGCCGATGCCGATGGAGGTGAAGTCGCGGCCCAGGATGTTGTCGCGGTGGTGCGGGCTGTTCATCCACATCTGCATGGCCTCCGCCACGCTGTTGCCCGGGGTGACGTTCTCGGCGGCGGACCGGAACTGGAAGCCGGCGGCGTGGATGCGGTCCCACGGGTTGCTGCCGTCGGTGCCGTCGTGCTGGGTGAGGTCGTGGGACGCCATGTCGTTGGCGTGCCGCTGGGCGGCGGCGCTCAGACGGTCGTCGAGCCGCAGCGGCTGGAGGCCGGCCCGGCCGCGCTCGGTGTTGACGGAGGCCAGCATCTCGGTGCGGAAGTCGCCGCCGGGCTGCGGCTGCGGCTGGGGCTGCGGCTGCTGCTGGCCGCCGGCGCCGCCGTTCTGGCCGCCGGCCGGGATGAGCTGCCAGCGCTGCGCCGGGTTGTTGTCGTCCTGCTTGGTGAGGGTGAGCGGGGCGCCGGGGGCGGCCGCGGTGAGGAACAGCTGGCCCTCGTCGCAGCGGGCGGTCCGGATCCGGAACCAGTCGTTGTCGATGACGTCCAGCACCCAGCGCTGGTTGGGCTGCCCGTGCTCGTTGAACAGCCAGGTCTGGCCGGTGGAGTAGTTGTAGTCGATGACGACGGCCTGGCCGGGGGCGTGCTTGCCGGTGGTGAGCTGGGTCTCCAGGAGCCAGCTGCCGCCGTCCTTGGCCCAGAAGACCCAGCCCTGGGCGGTGGTGCCGTTGGGGCCCCAGGACTGGACCGGGGTGCCCGGGCTGCTCTGGCTGGAGCGCACGTCGGCGACCGTTCCGTTCGCGGACTTGAGGGTCCAGGTCTGGCCGTTCTGCGGGAGCGTGGGCATGAGTGGCGCCTATCTTCGATGGGAGTGGCCCCGGCTCCGCACTGGTGCGGTCCGCGACCTGACGAGAGAGAAGATCGCGGACCGCGGTAGACAAGTGATCAACAAGGGGTGGGCGGCCGTCGGGGACACGCTTTAGGGCTGCGGCAGGCCGTCCAGCAGGGCCCTGGTCTGCTCGGCGTCCTTGGCGAGCCCGAGCCGCTCGTACACCTCCAGCGCGTCCGCCAGGCAGGCGCGGGCCTGGCGGGGGCGGCCGAGGCCGGTGAGCGCGGTGCCCAGGGTGCGCAGCAGTGCGGCCTCCAGGGCGGCGCTGGTGCGGCGGGCGAGCGGCAGCGCCGCCTCGGCGGCGTCGGCGGCGAGCAGCCAGCGTTCGGCCTCGGCGTGGATCCGGGCGGCGAGGTCGCCCGCCGCCGCCGCGAACACCGTCACCTGGAGGGCGGCGAACTCGTCGCGGGCGCCGACCGCGTGGGCGAGGGCCGCCTCCGGGTCGCCGCACAGCCGCAGGACCCGGGCCAGGTAGTAGCGGCCGGTGGCGGCGGACACCGGGCCGGAGCCGCTCATCAGGCGGGCGCCGCGCTCGGCGGCGTCCCGGGCCTCGGCCAGTCGGCCGGTCTGGGCGCAGCTGAACGCGAACTCGCCGAGGGCGCTGCCCTCGGAGCGTTCGGCGCCGAGGCGGCGGAACAGGTCGGCGGCGCGGCCGGCGTGCCGGGCGGCGTCGGCGTAGCGGCCGTGGACGCGGGCGTTGCCGCCGAGGGTGAGCAGGGCCTTGGCGAGGACGCGGGCCTTCGGGCCGTCGCCGCTGCCCCGGTTGCCGCCGTCGTCGTCCTGGCAGAGCGCGACGGCCTGGTGGATGTCCTGTTCGGACTCGGCGTAGCGGTTGATGTGCCAGAGCATGCCGCCGCGCACGTAGCGGGCGAGGGCGAGCGGGCCGTGGTCGCCGCGGGCGGCGGCCTCGCGGGCGATGCGGTCGGAGAGGTCGGCGATGTCGCTGGTCTGGGTGCGTTCGGCGAGTACGGAGCCCATCCGGTCGGCGAGTTCGGCCGCCCGGTCGAGCGGCAGCGCCGGGTCGGCGCAGCTCAGGGCGATGGCGGCGGCGTGCACGCCGGCCTGTTCGCGCATCCAGCGGACGGCGGCTGGCCCGTCCGTGATCGTCTTCCCGGGGGAGCGGACGGGCGCGTCGAGCAGGCTGAGTTCGACCGGGTCGGCTTTGCGGGCGGCGCGGTCGGCGTTGCGGGCGGTGGCCAGGCAGTAGTCGACCAGCCGGTCGGCGGCGGCGGTGCGTTCGGTGGCGGGCTCCTCGGCGGCGAGCCGGCCGCGGGCGTAGTCGCGGACCAGGTCGTGGAAGCCGTAGCGGCCGAAGCGGGGGGAGTGCAGCAGGTTGAGGTCGACGAGCGCTTCGAGGAGTTCGTCGGTCTCGGTTTCGGTGCGGCCGAGCAGCGCGGCCGCGCAGGGCAGCGGGACGTCCGGGGCGTCGGGCAGGGACAACAGGCGGAAGGCGCGGGCGAGTTCGACGTCGAGGCGGTGGTAGGAGAGGGCGAAGGTGGCCTCCACCGTCCGTTCGCCGTCGCTGAGTTCGGCCAGTCGGTGTTCCCGGCGCAGCCCGTCGGCGAGCGCGGCCAGGGTGAGCGCGGGGTCGGCGGCGAGTCGGGAGGCGACGATGCGCACGGCGAGCGGCAGCAGTCCGCAGGCCCGCACGATCTCCTCGGCGGCCCCGGGTTCGGCGTCGACGCGGTCGGCGCCGATGATCCGGGTCAGCAGTTCCAGTGCCTCGGCGGGCGGCAGGGTGTCCAGGCGCATCTGGTGCGCCCCGGCGAGGCCGGCCAGTCGGACGCGGCTGGTGACCAGGACGGCGCAGCCGGACGAGCCGGGCAGCAGCGGTTCGACCTGGCCGAGGGTGGCGGCGTTGTCGAGGACGACGAGGACCCGCCGCCCGGCCAGCGCCGAGCGGTAGAGGGCGGAGCGTTCCCCGGTGTCGAGCGGGATCTCGGCGGCGGCCACGCCGAGGGCGCGCAGGAAGCCGGCGAGCACGGCGCCCGGGTCCAGCGGGGTACGGTCGGCGCCGCGCAGGTCGGCGAAGAGCCGCCCGTCGGGGAAGCGCCCGTGGGCCTGTCGGGCGACGTGCACGGCGAGCGTGGTCTTGCCGACCCCGCCCATGCCGTCCAGGGCGGAGACCACGACGGCTCGCCCGCCGGCCCCGGCGAGGCGGTCCACCAGGGTCTCGACCTCTTCCGTGCGGCCGGTGAAGTCGGCCAGGCCGTCGGGTAGTTGGTCGGGCGGCTGCCAGGTGGGGGCGGGTTCGGCGCGGGCGGAGGCGGAGGCGGCGGGGGCGGGCAGCAGGGCCGGGTCCTCGCGCAGGATCCGCAGGTGCAGTGCGGCGGGGCCGTCCTCGGCCGTCGGCGCGGCGGCGGCCGCCGGCGGCCGGCGGGTGTCCTCGTGCCGGGTGGGCCCGTCCCCGGCGGACGGCAGCCAGCGGCGGGCGTCCTCGTACACGGCGAGTGCCTCGGCCTTGCGGCCCGCCTGGTAGAGGGCGCGCATCAGGACGGCGGTCAGCCGGGGCCGTTCGGGGTGTTCCAGGGCGAGGGCGGCGGCCTCGGCCGTCAGGCCGGTGTGGTCGCCGATCTCCGCGTCCAGCTCCAGCCGCGTCTCCTTGGCGTGAAGTCGCTGTTCGGCGAGGCGGGAGCGGACGGCCTCGGCGTGCGGCCCGGGCAGTCCGGCGAGCGGTTCGCCGACCCACAGCCGCTGCGCGGCCAGCAGGACCTCCCGGACCTCCTGCGGCGGGGCCTGCTCGTCGCGCAGCCGTCCGGCGGTGGCCAGCAGTTCCTCCCAGCGGGCCGCGTCCACCTCCGCGTCGGGCACCCGCAGCGCGTAGCCGTCGCCGACGCGCACCAGCGGCATCCGCTGCGGATCCGGCCCGGTGTACGGCTTGAAGGCCGACCGCAGCCGGGAGACGGCCAGCTGGACGGCCTTGCGGGGGTCGGCCGGCGCGGCCCCGCCCCACACCCCCTCCACCAGCACCGGCGTCGCCACCGTCCGTCCGGCGGCGCTCAGCAGCACCGCCAGGACGGCCCGCTGCTGCGGCCGGCCCAGTTCGATCTCCCGCTCCCCGTGCCAGGCGCGCAGTGGCCCCAGCAGTCCGAACCGCAGCCCGGACGCCCCGATGTCAACCATGTCCCGTCCCCGAATGTCGTCCGGTGCCCGGATCACGCCACTTCCGTACGGACGGCGGCGCCCCCTGATCCGGTCACCTATGCTCTGTCACGGATTGTGTACTTGAAACTCATGGCTTCGAGGGGTGGGGGCATGGGGCTCGAATTCCGTGTGCTGGGGCCGCTGCGGGCCCGGTGCGACGGCCACGAGATCGACCTCGGTCGGCCGCAGCAGCGGGCCGTCCTGGCCGCCCTGCTGCTGGCCCCGGGCCAGCTCGTGCCCACTGAACGGCTGGTCGAGGGCTTGTGGGGCGAGGATGACGCCCGTTGGCCCAAGGCTCCGGCCGGCCAGATCGGCACCCACGCGCACCGGCTTCGCCGCGCCCTCGCGGCCCCCGGCCTGCTGGTCGCCACGGCCGGTGGCTACCGGCTGGAGGTGGATCGGGCCGCCGTCGACCTGTTCCGCTACGAGGACGGGGTGAGCCAGGCCGTCACGCTGCGCTACGACGACCCCCTGCGGGCCCGGGAGCTGCTCGCCGGTGCGCTCGCGCTGTGGGAGGGGCGCGCGCTGGACGGCGTGCCCGGCGGTTTCGCCGAACGCGCCCGCGAACGGCTCGCCGCCGGGCACCACGCCGCCGTCAAGGTGCTGCACGACCTGGACCTGGCGCTCGGCCGGCACACCGAGGCGCTCCCCGCGCTGGACGCGCTCGCCGCCGCACACCCGCGCGACGAGGAGGTGCAGCGCCTCCACCTGCTGGCCCTGCACCGCTGCGGGCGGACGGCCGAGGCACTGGCCGCCTTCGAGGCCCTGCGCGAACGGCTGGACCGCGAGCTGGGGCTCGAACCGGCACCGGCGGTCGCGGACCTGCACGCCCGGATCCGGGGAGGGGACGCCGAGCTCGCGGCGCCGTCCGCCCCCGTACCGCCGCGCCGGCCCGCCCGGCCCTGCCAACTGCCGCCGGACATCCCCGACCTGGTCGGGCGGGCGGCCCAGGTGCGGGAGGCCGAGCGGATCCTGCGGTCCGGTGTCGGTGATGTCGACGGTGCTGGTAGCGGTGCCGGTGTCGGGGCCTCGCCGGTGCTCGGCCTGTCCGGGCCGGCCGGCAGCGGCACCTCCGCGCTCGCCGTGCACCTGGCGCACACCGTCCAGGACGCCTTCCCGGACGGGCAGCTGTACGCGGCCGGCGAGACGGCGGAGCCGGGCGCGGTGCTGGCCGCCTTCCTGCGGGCCCTGGGGGAGCGGCCCGTCGAGGACGCCGGTGTCGGCGAACTGGGCGCGCGCTACCGGGCCGCGCTCGCCGGGCGGCGGGTGCTCGTCGTGCTCGACGGCGTCACCGACCCGGCGCCGCTGCTGCCCGCGGTGGCGGGCTGCGCGGCCGTCGTGGCCGGCGCCGAACCGGGCGCCCTGCCCGCCGACGCGGCCCGGCTGGCCGTGGGCCCGCTGGAGCCGCAGGACGCGTACGAGCTGCTGGCCCGGGTCGTCGGCGCCGAGCGGATCCGCCGGGAGCCGGGCCCGGCCGCCGAGGTCGCCGAGCTCTGCGGCTACCTGCCCGTACTCCTGCGGTCGGTGGCGGCGCGCCTCGCGGCCCGCCCGCAGTGGTCCGTCGCCGACCTGGTCCGCTGGCTCGCCGAACGGGGCGCCTGAGCGGCGCTCCGTTCGGGGCGGGGTTAGTAGAGGTCCGAGGACATCGCCCACATGCGGATGTCGCTGGTGGGCGTGGTGACGATGGGGACCTCGCCGTCACCCCAGTAGATGGCGACGCCGCCGAGCCTCTTCACCACCAGCCGGGCGCCCGGGTGCCCGTACGTGCCGGAGGACCAGCAGACACCCCCGGAGGCGGAGTAGACGACCAGGTTGCCGTCGGACTGCATGACCGCCTTGTACCCGCAGTGGTTCACGTTGGTGCGGGAGTCCCACACGGCCAGCGGGTTCGGGGTGTTGTACCCGCGGTAGACGACCAGGTTGCCGTCGGACTGCATGATCAGCCGGGAGTTCTCGGAGTCGACGTGCCAGCCCGGGTAGAGCGGCTCGTCGTTCCAGAGCGTGTGGGTCGACGGGTCGTACGCCGCCTGCGCGGTGCCGGCCCCCAGCATCGTCCCCGTCAGCGCCAGCGCCGCGGCCGCCACCCCGACGGCCATGCGTCGCACAGCCTTCACTGCCTTCACTGCCTTCATCCCCGGGTACCTCTTTCGTCCATATCGCGCCCGTGAAAGTACGGGGCGCCCCGTGGAAACGACCATGGGGCAAGGCGGTAGACAAACGATGAACGATCCCGTTGATCGGCGGGGGCGGGACGGCTCAGCCTCCGTGTTCCTCGTCCTCGTGGGCGGCCGTGTGGTCGGTGTGGTCGGCGTGGCTGGTGTGGTCGGCGCGGTCTGCGGCCGGGCCGGACAGCACCCGCCGGGCGTTGGCCTCGGCCTCGCGCTCGAAACGGTCGGACGGGTCGCTGACGCTCAGCCCGGAGCCGTTGTCGGAGCCCGCCACGGGGCCCTGCCGCTGCTGGAGGACGTGGGTCAGCTCGTGGGCGAGGGTGTGCCGGTCGCCGCCGCCGTCGCCGATGACGACGTGGTTGCCGGAGGTGTAGGCGCGGGCGCCGATCTCGGCGGCGGAGCTCCGGGCGGCGCTGTCGTCGTGGATCCGGACGTCCGAGAAGTCGGCGCCCAGACGGGACTCCATGTCGGCGCGGGTGGCACCGTCGAGCGAGCGGCCGCCGCTGCGCAGCACGTCGTGGACGGCGGTGGCGGAGCGCTGTACCTGGCCGGCCCGCTGGAGTCGTTGGACGACGGCGGCGTTGCCGACGGACGCCTGGAGCCCGAGCAGCGCGGGTGCTGGTGTCCGGGCGGAGGTGGGAGAGCTGGTCGAGGGGGTGTGCGCCTTGTCGTCACTGTCACGGGTCCTCATCGGCGTCCCTTCGGGTCGGTGGCCGGTGAGTCCTGGATACCCCGCCCACGCCCGGAGCGGTAGGGCTGGCGGGGGCAGCAACGCTGCCCATCGAGGGCAGCCCCGCCCGCTGGTCGGGCCCAACGCGCGGGCAGGGCAGGGGTTTTCGATTTTTCTGCCGTCAGCCTCGGACCGGCACCGGGTTGCTCGGGTCGTCCAGCCACACCGTGTGGCGGCCGGCCGTGACCGTCAGGCCGAAACGGTCGAAGCTGGGGCGGCCGTGGCCGTCCCACCAGCGGTAGGCGGCCTCCACCTCGTCCCAGAGGTTGCGGGGGCCGGACTGGTAGACCTCGTACGCGGTGCGGTCCCGCTCGTAGTCGGCGGAGGCCCAGGAGAGGGTGTCGCGGCTGTAGAGCCAGAGCGTGTACGCGCCGTTGTCGTAGCGCTCCGTCCGCCAGAACGCGGAGGGTACGCCGGACCCGATGACGAACTGCTCGAACCACCCGCCCGTTTCCCGGGGGGACAGGCCGGTGGTGCTCCGCACCCCGTCGGCGGGCCACTCCCGGCCGCGCAGGTAGTCCTCGAAGGGCGGCCGGTCCGTGCGCTGCTGGCGCAGCCGCATGAACGCGGAGCCCCCGGTGAACCTGCCGCTCGCGCTCGTCCCGTCTGCGTCGACCGTGAGACGGACGATCTGCTCGCCGCCGTACTCGGTGCCGAAGGGCGCCACGATGATTCCGCCGGGGGCCGTCTGCTCCAGCCACGCGGGAGGGATCTCCAGCAGGGAGCAGGTGGCGATGATCCGGTCGTAGGGGGCGCCGTCCGACCAGCCGTGTCGTCCGTCGCCCTCGACCACGGTCGGTTCGAGCCCGGCCCGGTGCAGGTTCTCCCGGGCTCCGCGAGCGACGTCAGGGTCGTACTCGACGGTCACCACGTTGTGGCTGCCCAGGCGGTGGGCGAGCAGGCCCGCGTTCCATCCGGTGCCGGCTCCGACCTCCAGGGCCCTGTTTCCTGGGCGCACGTCGAGGTCCTGGAGCATCGAGAACACCATGGTCGGCATGGAGCTGGACGAACTCGGCGTCGTGCCGAGCCCGTCGCCCCGGTGGTCTCCGTCGTCCCACTGCGTGGTCAGCGGGATGTCCGAGTAGACGGCCCTCCGCCATGCGTCGGAGTCCTGCGACCGGTACACCACGGGGTTCTGCCGGGTGCCGTCCGAGATCCCCGGCCAGATGCGGTCCGGAACGAACAGCTCGCGGGGCACCGCGTTGAAGGAGGGCAACCAGTCCGAGGAGAGCGCCCCGCCGGCCACCAGCGCGGAGGCGAGCCCCTGGGGACCCGCCTCCTGGTGCGTTTCGCTGGTCACTTGCCGCCGCCGCCCGCCGGGCGCTGGCCGTCCGAGGTGTTGCCGCCCTCGTCGGACCCGCCGCCGCCGTGCCCGGCGCCCTTGTTGGAGTCGTCCTGCTGCCCGCCGCCCTTGCCGTCGCCCGAGCCGCCACCGCGCTTGCCCATGGTTTTCCCCTCTCTGTCGGTCGGGTCGGTCGCTCCCTCGGAGCTGCTGGACCCGATGGCAACACGCTAGGAACACAGGCTGGTTGGGCTCTACGACGTTGCACGACCTTGCACGGATTCACCCGAGAGAGTTGATCGCCGAGGTGATCAGCGTCCGGGCGTCCGGGCCGTAGACCGCCATGTCAGCCAGTTCGGCGAACGTGTCGGCATACGTCGCGACCTCGCTGGGCTGCGTGATCGTGAGATAGCCCGAGACCAGCTCGACATTGACCTGTGCAGCGTCGAAGATCCAGAACCCCTCCACTGGCATCCGTGTCCGACCCGGCTGATCGGGCACGATGCCCAGGCTCACGCTTGGCAGCGAGCCGACCGTGAGCAGATGACTGAGCTGCTCGATCAGCATGTCAGCGCCGCCGAGTCCGTTGCGCAACACCGACTCCTCCATGAGGAAGGCGAACCGTCGGCCCCCCTTGTGCAGGACGGCTTGACGCTCCATACGGGCCGTCACCGCTTCGGCCACGTCGTCCACCTCGACCCTGCGGCGTTGCACGGCGCGCAACACCGACTCGGTGTAGCCGCGAGTTTGGATCAATCCGGGCACAAGCCATGACGAGTACGAGCGGAAGCGTCGCGTGCGCTGGTACAGCGGCAAGCGCGCTTCCTGCGCCCGCTTGAGCCCGGACCGCTCCATGCGCCGCCAGCCGATCCACATGTCCTCGACGGTCCGCAGCGAGGCAATCAGGTCTTCGGCTTGATCTTCCGCCCCGCATGCCTGGCACCATGTCTGGATATCGTCGGCGGACGGGGGAGTCCGGGCGTTGATGATCCGGGACGACTTCGACGGATGCCAGCCGCAGAGGTGGGCGATGCCAAGCCCGGTGAGCCCAGCATCCCGGCACAGTTCGGCAAGCCGATTCGCCAGAACATGACGGGCCTGCTGGGCACTTGAAGAGGGCGAGGCGGTCATGGTGGATCAGTGAAGCCGGTACTCCTCGTGCGGTGTGGCCCGGTCCCACACCGCCTCGAACGCCGACTTCACCAGTTCGACGACGGCCGGCTCGGTGCGCCATTCACGGTCGACGACCTCACCGACACCCGAGAAGTACGTGAACAGCACCGACGACCCGTCGAACAGCCAAAGGTCGGTGCCGGGCAACGCGATGTCGGCCGCCTTCCGGCGGGGAAGCCAACGGATCTGTTCGCCTGCCCGGACGTTCGGGAACGTCACGTCGTACTCGTACCGGATGTAGTCGGTGACCGGCTCGGAGACGACCCGGGCGCGCCTCATCACGACACCGCGCGCCGTCGTCTCGGTCACCACGTCCAAGAACGGGCGCCACCAGGACGACCGCTCGGCAGCAGGGTCAAGGCGTTTCCCCTGCTGCCATGCGATGAACTCGGGGTCGCTGGGCTGGTAGGCGTCGCGCATCTCAAGATGCACGGCGGAAACCTTGGCCTTGGCCAGGCCCTCAAGTACCGGGTTTGTCATCGCTCCTACTCACTGTCGGGCTTGGGGATGAACTGAAGCATGATCTTGGGAAGCCTGATGATCGTCTCGTGATCGGGCACGTCGGTGGAGTGACCGGGGATCGAACCGATCTCCTGACATGACTTCACTTCGTCGTCCGTGGCCTTGTAGGACTGGATCAGCAGGTCTCCAGTCTCCTCGTCCAACCAGATCGTCGGCGAGTCCGTGTCCGGGGTGTTCGGGATGATGCCGAGGAACCTCAGGGCCATTCTCACTCCCGTAGTCGAGTGGGGTGCACCGGTGTGCGTGAGCTTCACCCTCCCGGTTGATCGCCGTCAAGAGGGCAGTAGGACGTTTGCCGCCCGCTCGTTGGGCTCCAACGAGGGCGGGCGGCTGCCTCCTCCTGCGGTACCTGGCTCACGCCGGATTGCCTTGCAGGACGCCGGATGACGCGCGTGCACCGGTCAGTGGAGCTGGAAGTCTTCGTGCGGGACCGCTCGTTCCCAGACGGCCTCGAACGCGGAGTGGGAGAGCTTCACGGTTTGCGGGTCGGTGCTGATCTCGTCGTCGACGAAGTCGCCCTCGCCGCTGAAGTGGTGGAAGACGAGTAGCTGACCGTCGATGAGCCAGAAGTCATTGCCGGGGAGCGCCAGGTCGGTCGTCTGTTGGCGGGGGAGCCACCGGACCTGCTCGCCGGAGGCGATGTTCCGGAACGTGATCTCGTGTTCGAACCGGATGTACTCGCTCACCGGCTCCGACACCACGCGGGCACG
The DNA here is from genome assembly GCF_040687675.1 of Kitasatospora sp. NPDC056731. Lineage (NCBI taxonomy): Bacteria > Bacillati > Actinomycetota > Actinomycetes > Kitasatosporales > Streptomycetaceae > Kitasatospora > Kitasatospora sp. NPDC056731. The sequence continues at coordinate 144,179 of NZ_JBFBNR010000013.1, read as the reverse complement.
CCGGACCTCGACGCCTCGGGCCGTGGTTTCGTGGATCAGCTGCAACCACGGGCTCCACCACGACGAGCGGTCGGCCGGATCGTCCCGGTGCCCGTCGAGCCAGCGGAGGAACAGCGGGTCGTCCCGCATGTAGCCGTCGCGCATCTCAAGGTGAAGCGCGGAGTGGGTGCAGGATCGCAGCAGGTCCTCAAGTGGGGTCTCTGCGGGCATCGTTCACCTCCAGGAAGAACTGCGTCGTTCGCTCGGGAGATTCGACCACGGCCTCGTCCCTCCGGGCGTCGATCTTCGCGGGATGGCCAGGGTTCGCGGGCAGCGGAGATGGCCGGAGAGGAGGTCACCGGCGTGGTCGCGACGGAAGGCCGGAATCGGCCAACGGCGCTTCGTGGCGGGCGCTTTGAGGGCGGGAGGTTGGCTGGGGAACGAGATCGCCCGCTCGTCGGGATCGACGAGCGGGCGAGGGTGTGTAGCTGTGGAGTGGGTCTGCCTCAAGCGCTGAAGAGGCGGCGGCGGGGAGGGCGCGCGACGACCGAGGCGTGTTTGAGGGTGCCGACGAGCTCGATGCGGAGCCGGGGCCTGGCGTCGCCGCCGCTGTCGAAGCGCTGCTTGACCTTGGAGAAGACCAGGGTGAGACCGTCGGTGTCGAGGGTGACGAGGCCCGGCGGGCTGATGATGAGCAGCTTGCCGTGCCGCAGGGACACGTCGATCAGAAGGGTGTCGGCCGTGATGACCGCCTCGGTGAAGTCGAGGACGACCGTGCAGTGTTTCGGCCGCAACTCGATGTGCCGGGGGACCACCCAGCGCCCCGCCCGGGTGTACTTGCCGCCGCGCTGGTCGATGACCAGCACGTCCTTCGGCACGGCCACGGCCGACGCGAAGCTCGGCAGATCGGTGGTCAGCTCGGCCAGCTCGGCGAGCGTCCGGGCCGAGAGCGCGGCTTCCAGCCGGGTTTCGAGTTCTTCGGGGGTGAGTCGGCCGTCTGCGGCGGCGACCTGCAGCGTTTCTACGATGCGGTCCCGGTCCTGATGGGATGCCCGTAGCGCGGGCAGGTCTCTCGACATGGGTCCACGCTAACCCAGGGCGGGCGGCCCGGAACAGGGAGTTGGGCGGAGGCGGTCAGCACCAAGTGTGCTGACCACTGGGCGTGCGGTAGAGGTTCAGATGAGGTAGTCGAACTCGCCGGCCTTGGCGCCGAGGACGAGGGCGCGGAGTTTGGCGGTGGTGGTGGTGACAATGATGTCGGGGTCGTCGGATTCGCGGAGGTGGCGGAGGTCGTCGTCGCCCTGGGCAAGTTCAAGGCAGGCATCGGCGCCTTCTGCGTCGCTGTAAGACGACTTTTGCCAGACGAGGTGGGACATCGGACGCCTTTCAGGTCTGAAGCTCGTAGAGGAGATGGTGAATGAGCCCCCAAGAGTCACGTGTATCGAGCTTACGCAGGGCGCCGTTGCAGTCGACAGGCGGGAGTGAGAGCTCGCTCAACTGCTGGAACTTCTGCACGTAGGCATCAACATCGACTGGGTCTCCGAGGTGCTCCGAACGCTTCGGGCCGGAGAGGATCACCGTCGACAGCTCAAGGCATCCCGGGTCGCAGAACAGGAATGAAGCCGAGAGCGGTGCATGCCTGGGCGCGGTGAATGGCAGTACCTGGATGCTGACATTCGGCAATTCCGCCACTTCGATCAGATGAAGAAGCTGAGACCGCATGACTGTGTCTCCGGCAAAGCGCATGCGCAGCGCGGCTTCATGGATGACGAACTTGAACTGCCGTGGCTTGTCATCTGCGAGGATCCGCTGTCGGCCGCTTCGGAAACGGACCTGTGTCTGGGGTTCCCATGGGCTCCTGGCGTGACCACCCTCGTAGATCGCCTTCGCGTAGTCGGGTAGTTGCAGCACCCCTGGGATGTAGAGCGAGTCGTAGCTGTGCAGCCGGACGGAGCGGTCCTCTGCCTCGGCCAGATCCAGGGCGAGGGGCGGGACCTTTCCCTTGAACTCGGTCCACCAGCCCTTGCCATCGCTCGCCCCGAGAGCGCGCAAGAGGGCGGCATAGGTCTCATCCGTGCACCCGTAGCCGTCAAGAAGAGTCGCGAGCCGTTCCGAGTCGAGTGCTGTGCGCGCCGCCTCGATGTGGCTGAGCTGCGGCCCGGCGATGCCGATGAGGGCACCGGCATCCTTGACCGCCAGCCCGGCGGCCTCGCGCAGCCGCCTCAGCTCAGCGCCGAACCGCCGCTGCCGTTCGCTGATTTGGGTCCTGAGTGCCAAGGGGGGTTCCTTCCGTGTCGGGGCAGTCTCCACCCACACGAGTGAGCTTATCCAAGCTGGGTGGGTCTTCTCCGCGATTAGGTTGCACGCGTGAGCCCTGTGCTCCTACTCTCAGTGTTGCACCGGTCACATGACGGATCGTCAGTGACTCCCCCCTCTCCCTCCCGGGGTCTCTCATGCGTGCTTCCAACCCTCCCGACTGGACCACCGCCCGCACCGAACTGTGCGACCTCCTCGCCACCGCCGGCTGGCCGCCCCCCACCATCTGCGACGCCGAACTCGCCCTCCACGAACTCTTCTTCAACGCGTGGAAGCACGCCGGGAGCCTCGCGCCCCTCGTCGTGCTCTCCCTCCTGGAGCGCAGGCTCCGCGTCTCGGTCTGTGACGACAGCCAGACCCTCCCGCCCGAGCCGTGCGCCCCCGCCGACCCCTACGCGCTCTCCGGCCGAGGCCTGCACCTCGTCCGTTCCCTCGCCCACCGCTTCGGCGCCGACCTGCGCAAGCAGGGCAAATCCGTCTGGTTCGAGCTGCAGTTGGACGCCGCCTGATGCCCCTTCCCCGCCGCCGCCCGATGCTCCCGACCGACCCCCGGATCCGGTACTACACCGACGACCACATCCGCACGCTCCTCGCCGAAGTCGACGAGCGCGGCCGCAGGTTCGGCCTCATCTTCCCCTCCGCCACCATCGACCGCACCATCGACGGCCGCGTCCTCGTCCGCTTCAACACCGCCCCGGCCTCCACGCTCCTCAACCTCCTCTCCCTCCTCCTCGCCGCCGACCGAGACCGCGAAGACCCGTGCGCTTTCTGATCGCCGCCGCCTTCGCCGTCCTCCTCGCCCTGGCGATCGCCACCGTCGTCCTGGGCGTCATCACCGCACTCAACGTTGCAAAGCCCGACGAGGAGGACCCCTGACATGCCCGACCCGGACCCGGACCCCGACTTCGGCCCCAACCCCCTGGCCAACCTCCTGGCCAACGCCCTCGCCGCGACCCACTACGCCGTCGCCGCCGCCTTCAACACCCTCGCCCCCGGCGCCGCCCAGTCCGTCCCCGACGACTTCGACTGGCGCGAACTCGAAGCCTTCATCTTCCACTTGGGCTTCGCCGCCGACGACTCCGACGCCGCCCTCAACCTCTACCGCCTGGTCACCGCCGTCCAGCGCATCGCCTACCGCGAGGCCGCCGGTCGCAACGCCGCCGGGCACCCCGCCCGCCTCAACCCCCGCCTGCCCTCCGCCGGATTCACCCGTGGGGGTGGTGCCGGGTGAATGCCACCGGCCGCGCCCCACGCGGCCCCTAGCGTGGGCAGGGCCAAGCGCCAGCCATCCCGGGGGAGGGGACCCGACGTGTCCGACGTCGCCGAATACCTGCTGCTCTACGTCGAGGGCGACGCAGTCGTGGCGCACGACGCCGACCTGCACCCGCACACGTTCCCCCTCCCGCCCGGCGAGCTGGGCGCCACCATCGCCCGGGCCGATGCCGCCGGGGGCGCCCAACTCCTGCTGGCCGTCGGCTCGTCCGGGATCGTCTCCTGTCGCAAGATCTGACGTACCGTCATCTATGGGCGTGTTCCGCGCCGACCACCGTCCGCGTCTGATTGGCTACCCGGATGCGAGGCGACAGGCGCCTCCAAGTCAAAGGAACACCGGCATGACGACAGAGCGCACCAACCCGGCGGCCCGGCTCGGGTTCCAGTCCGGGCAGGTCGTCCAGGAGATCGGTTACGACGAGGACGTCGACCAGGACCTCCGCGAGGGCATCGAGTCGATCACCGGCCAGGACCTCGTCGACGAGGACTACGAGGACGTGGCCGACGCCGTCCTGCTCTGGTTCCGCGAGGACGACGGCGACCTCACCGACGCCCTGGTCGACGCCATCGGCCTCCTCGAAGAGGGCGGCATGATCTGGTTGCTCACCCCGAAGTCGGGCCGGGACGGCTACATCGAGCCCAGCGACGTCAACGAGGCCGCCCAGACCGCCGGCCTCGCCTCGACCAAGGCGATCGGTGCCGCCCCGGACTGGGCCGGCACCCGCCTCGTCGCCCCCAAGCGCTGACCCCCCCGGAGCGGGAAGGCGGCGGAGCAGGAAGTCGACCCCGCCGACTTCCTGCTCCACGCCCCTCACCTCACCGCTGCGGCAGCTCGCACCCGTCCGGCCCGCAGACCTCGCCGCCACCGTCGCCGACCAGCAGGGGCACCGCCACCCGGCTCTCCCAGGCCTGCTCCAGCGCTGCCGTGAACGTCTCGGCCGGCTGGGCGCCCGAGACCCCGAGCCGCCGGTCGAACACGAAGAACGGCACCCCGGTGGCGCCCATCGCGCCCGCCGTCGCCTCGTCCTCGCGCACCGCCTCCGCGTAGGCGTCCGGATCGGCCAGCACCGCTGCCGCGGCCTCGCCGTCCAGCCCGGCCTCGACGGCCAGTTCCACCAGCCGCCCTTCCGCGAAGGCGGACCGCGCGTCGGCGAAGTTGGCCCGGTACAGCGCGTCCAGCAGCTGGCCCTGCCGCCCGTGGTCCTTGGCGAAGTGCAGCAGGCGGTGCATGTCGAAGGAGTTCGCCGCGTCGCGCCCCTCGCGGAGGTACGCCAGCCCCTCCCCGTGCGCGTTGTCCGCAATCCGGGCCTCCGCCGCCTCGGCCTGCTCCAGGCTGAGCCCGTACTTGGCGGCGATCAGCGGGACGACCGGTCGCGCCTCGGCCGGCGAGTGCGGGTCGAGCTCGAAGGAGCGGTGGACGACCTCCACGTCCCCACGGTGGGGGAACCGCTCCAGGGCCTGCTCGAACCGGGCCTTGCCGATGTAGCACCACGGGCAGTTGATGTCGGTCCAGATCTCCACGCGCACGGCGTCGCTCCCGTCTCCAGCCGTGCGGGGCCTTCCCGCACCCGGCCCCGTGGCCAACGCCGACGACCATCTGAATATTTCTCGTGATGAAATATTCAGGTGCCCGGCGGGACGGGCCTCGCCGCAGCCGCGCCGTCGCGAGCAGGCCTACGGGAACGCTTCCTGCGATGCGGTCGTCGTCGTCACGTCCCCGAGCCCAGGTGTTCGGCGCTCTGCCCGCCGGCCGTTCCGTGGATCGGCGACGGTGGCCGGGGAGGCGCCATCGCCGTTTGCCGGTACGGCAGTTACCGTGTCGGTGGTAACCCGAACGGAAGGCGGACAAGGATGGGAAACTCCGCGCACGTCATGGTGCCGCCGCTCCTCGCGGTCGCGGTGCTCCTGCTCGCCGTCAAGTGGGTCAGGTTGCGGCGGAACGGCAGGCCCGTGCCCTTGCTGCCGCGATCGGGACCGGCCTGGGCGGGCGCGTTGACTGCCGTCGCGGTCGTGCTGGTCACGGGTGCGCTGGCCGGTCGTGCCGGGGATGCGGTCGTGCCGGCCGTCGCGCTCGGGGGGCTGGTCGGGGCCTTCGTGGACCTTCGCTTCGACGCCCGGTGCTGACGTCGTTCCTGGCCGCGGCCACCAGGCGACCCCGCGCGTGGGAAGTCGGATCGGCCGACTTCCCACGCGAACCGTTGCCGGTCAGCAGGAGATGTTGCCGCCGCCGACGTCGGTGCCGAGGACGCCGACGAACTTCTTGTAGAGGTTGATGCGGTCGTTGCGCTCGTCCGGGTTCTTGCCGTTGCACTCCAGGTCGCCGTTGATGCTGCGGATGGTCTCGCCGAAGCCCTTGCCGTTGACGATGGCGTCGTGCGCGGTCATCGTCCCGGCGCCCTTCTGGGAGTTCCAGAACCAGAGGCCGGTCTTCCAGGAGACGGCCGGGTCCTTCTCGGCCAGGGAGGGGTTGTTGAGCAGGTCGATGTGCAGGGCGTCGCCCGCCGCCTTGTAGTTGAAGTTCCAGCTGATCTGGAGCGGGCCGCGCCCGTAGTAGGCGCTCTTGCCGGCGGGACAGCCGTAGGGCTGCGAGGTGTCGCAGTAGTGGCTGTAGTTGGCGGTGTTCTGCTCGACGACGTACTTCAGGCCGCCGGTCTCGTGGCTGACGTTGGCGAGGAACGCCGCGGCCTCGCGCTTGCGGGTGGCGTCGTTGCCGGTGGTGGTGAACCCGGGGTAGGCGCCGAGGGCGTCGGTCAGGCCGCGGTAGGTGTAGAAGGAGTTCCGGCTCGGGAACATCTGGTTGAACTGGGCTTCGCTGACCACGAACGAGGCGGCGGCCGCTGGTGTGGCGTGCCCGGTGAGCGCGGTGGTGCCCAGGGCGACGGTGCTCAGGACGGCGGCCGAGGCGGCCATGGACAGGGTGCGGGAGGGCTTCATCGTCACTTCTCGCTTGTCGTCGGGGTGGGGGCGCTTTTGGGGTGCTTCGGTGGCGCTTCGGGATGCTCCGAGGGGTGCTCCGAGGGGTGCTCCGGCGGGTGCTTCGGGAGCGAAGCGCCGGGAACATCGTGGTGCGCCGATTCCGGGAAAAGGCGCCGACCAGCACCCAAACCACTCGTTCGGGGTGTATCCGGCCCAGAAGGTGAGCGTGATTCAGGCCAATTCCAGCTCGTCCGACACACCGACAGATTGATCATCCGGTCATCAGATACGCGGGATAGCCTCGTCCGCGCACATGGCAGACACCGCGAGCGGGGGGACGACCACATGGGGCACGCCGACGACGAGGGTGACGAGCGGCTGGCGGCGGAGGGCGAGGTGGCGGTCGCCCGGCTGGCGATCGACTCCGGTGACCTCCCGCACGCCGCCGACCACCTGGCCGACGCGATCCTCGCCGACCCCCAGCTGCCCGAACTGCACGAGGCGCTGGCCGAGTTGTGCGCCGCCGCCGGAGGACCGGCCGCCGCCCGCGACCTGTTCCCGCTGGACGGCCAGGTCTACCTGGGCACCGTCGCCTGCCGGGCCCACGTCGAGGCCGCCGCCGGGGACTGGGACACCGCCGTCGGCCTGCTCGCCTCCGCGATCCAGTACGAGCCCGCGAGACCCTGGGCGCACGCCGCCTGGCTCGCCCGCGAGGACCTGCCCGCCCTTGTCGACCCGGACGCCGTCGCCCAGGCGGTGGCCCGGGCCAGCGGCGGACTGCCCGACCCGCTGCCCCCCGAACTCGCCGAAGCCGTCCAGCCGTTCGAGGACTTCGTCCAGTCCGTGGTGGCCCGCCACGGCGACCACGCGCTGCTGCTCGCGATGGCCTCCGGCCTCACCCGCCGCCTCGGCGCCACCGACCGCGCCGTCGAACTCGCCGAACTGGCCCACCTGCTGGCCCCCGGCTACCTGCCGTCCGTGATGCTCGGCAACGCCCTGCGCGCGCACGGCCGGCCGGAACGGGCGCTCGCCGTCTGGGAGGCCGAACTGGCCCGGGTCGAACCGGAGCGGGACAACTCCAGCAGCTACCTCGCCGTCGACGTCGCCGAGTTGTACGGCGCCCTCGGCCGCCCCGCCGACGGCCTGCCCTGGCTGGACCGCGTGCTCGCCACCGAACCCGACCACCCCAAGGCGGCCCCCGCCCGGTACGGCCTGCGGCACGCCGCCGACGGCGACCCCGCCCACCTGCTCGCCCTGGCCGACCACCACCGCGCCCACCCCGACCACGAGTACGCCCAGGACCTGCTGGAACGCCTCAGCCACCGGGAACCCTGGCTCGGCATGGTCTCCGGCGCCACCGAGGCGACCGTCAACGTGCTGCACCAGGTGCTCGCCGCCCCCGGCACCACCCGCGACAGCGAGATCGAGTGCAGCGCCTCCGCCGTGGAACCGCCCAGCTCCCTGCTGGCCGTCCGCCTCGCCCTGCCGCGCTCCACCGTCGCCTACCAGTCCGTCGCCGAGCCCGACCCCCGGCTCCCGCTGGCCGAACCGGCCACCCGGATCTGGGCCTGGGACGGCACCGACCCGCGCCCGGCCGTCGCCCCGCCCGCACCGGACAGCGCCGAACTCGTCCGGGCCACCGCCGAGATCGTCTGGGCGACCGTCCCCGCCGCCTACGACCACGCCGTCCGGCTGGCCGGGCTGCCCCTCGACGACCTGCTCGGCGCGCTCGTCCACCCGCCGATGCCCCGGGAGGACGACCTCGGCCGGGCCCTGCTCGCCCACCAGCCCGAACTGTGGGTGCGGGCCGTCCAGGTCTTCGCCTGCCTCGGCATCGCCCACCACCGCACCGACCAGCCGTGGGAGGACTCCGACCGCCGCCGCGTACTGGTCGACCTGCTGCTCGGACCCGAGGACTGGGTGGTCGAGGCGGCCGGCTTCGCCCTCGTCGCGATCGGCTGGACGCACCCCGAGACCCGCGCCGACATCGCCGACCGGCTCCGGCAGCGGCTGCACTACAGCGCCCGGGCCCGCCGCACCCGCGTGGTGACCGTCCTGCGCTCGCTCGCCGCGCTGGCGCTCACCGCGCCCTGGCTGCCCCGGGCCGACCTCGACCTGGCCCGGCGGCTGATCGAGCGGGCCGAGGCCCAGGAGGCCAGGGAAGCCGGGGCCGCGCGAGAAGCCCAGGAAGCCAAGCAGATCGAGGAGCAGCCGGAACCCCGCCCCGGCCTCCTGCGCCGCCTCTTCCGGCGCGCCTGACGGGCGCTACAAGGGAGGCCGGCGAGCGACGCCCGTCACCCGATCCCCGTCACCCGATCCCCGGCAGCGGATCCTGGTCGACGTCGAAGCGCGCGACCCGCTCCGCCGGATCACGGCACTCCGGGCCGAGCCGCAGGATCCGCGACTCCGGGTCGTGCAGTGGGCGGTGGCAGCGGCGGCAGGTGACGCGGGGCCGGATGGCCTCGGGGGTGTCGGTGCCCGGGATCGGGTCCGGGCCGCCACCGCTCGGGCTGCCGCCGGTCGAGCCGCCGCCACTCGGGCCGTTGCTGGTCGGGACGCTGGTCATGGGGAGACGGTAGCCCGGCCTCGGGGAACACCGGTACAGCGGTTGGCGCCGAGATTGATCATGGTCGGCCGGCGCACCGGCTGGGGGCTCCGCCGGGGTTCGCGGAAAGATCGCCGGGCGGGTCCTCAGGCCGGCTGCGCCGCAACCGGGACCGCAACCGGGACCGCGGCCTGCTCCGCTTCCGGCACCGGCCGTCCCGGACCCGCCGCCCTCGGTGCCGCGCTCGACGGGCTCTTCAGCAGCAGGGCGCAGGCCAGCGCGGCCAGCAGGGCGAGGCCGGCGGAGACCAGCAGGCACAGCCGCATGCCGTCCAGGAAGGAGTTGCTCAGCGCGGTCAGGGCCTGTCCCGTGGCGGGGCCGAGGTCGAGTCCGGCGACGGCGCCCAGGCCGTGTTCGCGAGCGGTGTCCAGGACGCGCGCGCCGGTCTGGGCCGGGACGCCGGCGTTCGCGAGCTGTTCGGGCAGGGCGTTCAGGGCACGGGTGGTGAGCAGCGCCCCGAGGGCGGCGGGGCCGAGCGCGGCGCCGACCTGGCGGATCGCGTTGTTGCCGGCCGCGGCCATCCCGGCCAGGTGGAAGGGAACGGCGGAGACTGCGGAGGCGGTCATCGGGGTGAGCACCGCGCCCATGCCGAGTCCGAGCAGTACCAGCCGCCAGGTCAGCGCCGCGTAGGAGGTGTGGGCGTCGACGCCGGTCATGGCGAACATCGCGGCGGCGATCAGCACCAGCCCGGTGGTGATCAGCACCCTCGGCGGGATCCGGTGCATCAGCCGTCCGACAGGGAGGCCGGCCACCAGCGAGGTGCCGGACACCAGCACCATCCGCAGTGCCGCCTGCATGGTGCTCAGGTGCTGGACCAGGCCGAAGTACAGGCTGAGCACGAAGAAGAAGCCGATCAGGCCGAGGAAGCTGACCACGGCCACCAGTGCGGTGGCGGTGAAAGCGGGGCTGCGGAACAGCGCCAGGTCCAGCATCGGGCTGGCACTGCGGAGTTCCACCAGGACGAAGGCTCCGGCGGCGACCGCGCCGAGCGTCAGCGCGGTGATCACAGCGGGTTCGCCGAAGCCGTCCGCGCCGCCCTCGATGACGCCGTAGACCAGTGCGGTGACGGCGACGGCGGCGGTGATCTGGCCGGGCCAGTCGAGCCGGCGGCCGTGCGGGGCGCGCGAGTCGGGCAGCCGGAACGCGGCGACGGCCAGCAGGGCCACGGAGAGCGGTATCGGCAGCAGGAAGATCCAGCGCCAGGTGGTGTGCTCCAGCAGGGCGCCGCCGATCAGCGGGCCGACGGCGAGCGGGGCCGTCAGGCTCATCGCCCAGAAGCCGATGAACTTGCCCCGCTCACGGTGGTCGGGCACGGCATGGCTGATCAGCGTGAGTGTGGTGGGCAGCAGGGCGGCGGCGCCGATGCCGGAGACCGCCTGCCCGACCCACAGTGCCTGCACCGAGCTGGACAGCAGCGAGATCGCGGCGCCCAGCGCACAGAAGACCATGCCGGTCTGGAAGACCTTCTTGCGGCCGTGGACATCGCCCCAGACGCCGGTGGTCAGGATCAGCGCGGCCATCGGCAGCACGAACGCGTCCGACACCCAGGACAGTTCGGAGGTCGACGCGCCCAGCGCGCGCTGGATCGCCGGCAGGCTCACCGACACGGTGGTGACGGGCAGGTAGGCGACGAAGACACCCAGGCAGGCCATGACGAGCGTGGCGGTCCGTCCGGCCCTGAGGTCCGGCGTCGTTGTGGAGTTCACGGGGTCGTTCCTTCGGCTGCTGCGGGGGAGGCCCCGCATTCTCGGAGCGCCGCCGGGAGCGTGCGCCCGCTCCCGGGGGCGACGGCCGACGGCGGCCGCCCGTGGAGCCGCCGATCAGCTTCTCCCCGAAGCGCCCGAAACCCGCGGTCGATCCCACCAAGCGTCCCGGAACCTCCGCCTGGGCGTCTGGCGATGGGACCATTCCTCCATGGCTGATGATCTGGACCGCAAAATCATCCACGGTTTGCAGTGCGCGCCCCGGGTCTCGTTCCGGCGGCTCGGGGAGGTCATCGGCGTGTCCGAACAGACTGTGGCGCGCCGCTACGCCGCCCTGCGGCGGGACGGCCTGCTGCGCGTCGTCGGACTGGGCAACCTGAACGCCGACGGCCAGGCGGAGTGGATCGTCCGGCTGCGCTGCCGACCTGATGCGGTGGCACCGCTGGCCCAGTCACTGGCCCGCCGGTCCGAGGTGGCGTACGTCGGCATCGCCTCCGGCGGCTCGGAGATCATCTGCATCATCCGGTCCCCCGCCGGAACCGACCATGACGACCTGCTGCTGCGCCAGCTGCCGCGAGCGGGCGCGGTCCTGGACGTGAACGTCGACCTGGTCGTGCGTATCTACGGCGGTCCCGGAACCGCGCCCTGGACCGACCCCGACGCCTCGCTCACCCCCGAACAGGTGCGGCGGCTGACCTCCGGCCACCCCATCCCGGCAGTGGCCTCGTCGACGCCCCTGGGCGAACAGGACCTGCCGCTGCTGCGCGCGCTCGCCGAGGACGGCCGGGCCACCCATACCCACCTGGCCGAGGTCACCGGCTGGTCCAAGCCCCGGGTCGCCCGTCGCCTGGAGGCACTGGAGGCAGCCGGCTCGCTCACGTACGACGTCGACACCCTGGCCGAGCGCCTCGGCTACCGGCTCAACGCCACCCTGTGGCTGCAGGTCGACCTACCGCGGCTGCACCAGGTCGGCGAGGAGGTCGGCGGCCACCACGAATGCGCGTTCGTCGCCGCGATCAGCGGACGCCACAACCTGATGGCCGTGGTCGCCTGCCGGGACACCCCCGACTTCTACCGTTACCTCACCGGCCGCCTGGCCCACGTCGAGGGCATCCGCGGCTACGAGATCAGCGTCCGGGTGAACCGGCTCAAGCAGTCCGCCTCGCTCGTCCACCACGGGCGGCTGATCCACCCGGCGCTCGTATGACGCCGGCACCGGGCCGCCGGACCGCTGAGCGACCGGCCGTCGGGCCGTCGAGCTGTCGGCGGGGCCGTGAAAAGATCCCCCCATGGCCACGGACCGCAGCAGCGCAGGAGATCCGGCGCGCACCCTCGCCCTGCTCTGGGGGCTGACCGCCGAGGAGAAGCCCGGCCGGCGCGGCCCGCGGCAGGCCCGGTCGACCGGCGAGATCGCCGCCGTGGCCATCGCCCTGGCCGACGCCGAGGGCGTGGACGCCGTCACCATGCGCCGGGTGGCGCAGGAGCTGGGGCTGTCCCCGATGGCGCTGTACACCTACGTCCCCGGCAAGGCCGAACTGCTCGACCTGATGCTGGACACCGTCTACGCGACGACGCCGCGCAGCGCCCCCGCCGACGACGGCTGGCGGGCCAGGGTCACCGCCGTCGCCGACGACAACCGGGCGCTGCACCGCGCCCACCCGTGGGTCTCGGCGGTCCCCACCAGCCGCCCGCCGCTCGGCCCGGGCCTGATGGCCAAGTACGAGTACGAGCTGCGCGCCTTCGAGGGCACCGGCCTGCCCGACGTCGAGCTGGACGCGGCGCTCACCCACCTGCTGGGCTTCGTCCAGACCTGCGCCCGGATGGCCGCCGACGAGCGCGCCGCCCGGCAGGACAGCGCGATGACCGACGCGCAGTGGTGGGCCGCCAACGCCGAGCTGCTCGCCAAGGTCTTCGACGCCGAGCGCTACCCGGTCGCGGCCCGGGTGGGCGCTGCCGCCGGCGAGGCGCACGGCGGCGCGTACGACCCGGACCACGCGTACGCCTTCGGCCTGGCCCGCGTGCTGGACGGGCTGGCGGCCCTGATCAGCGAACGCTAAGCCGGGCGTCGTACTCCGCGCGGGCGGCCTCGACGGCGGGGACCCGCTGCTCGGACCAGTGCGCGAGGGCGGCGACCAGTTCGGCGGCCTCCCGGCCGAGCGGGGTGAGGCTGTAGTCGACCCGGGGCGGGATCACCGGGTGGGCCTCGCGGTGCACGAAGCCGTCGCGTTCCAGCGTCTGCAGGGTCTGCGCGAGCATCTTCTCGCTGACGCCGGAGACCCGGCGGCGCAGTTCGCTGAAGCGGTAGCCGCGCTCGCGCAGCGCGCCGAGCACGAGGACGCCCCAGCGGCTGGTGACGTGCTCCAGCACGCCCCGGGACGGGCACATGCGGTCGAACACGTCGGCCGGCGGCAGCTCGCGCACCGGGACGGCCGGGCGGCCTTCCTCCAGGGTCTTCATGACTGTCCTGCCATTACCTTCATGTCAGTACCATACTTTGAAGTGCGTACTTTCGAAAGGTTAGTGCAGTCCCTAGGGTGAGTTTCGAGGCAGGAACCCCATCGAGGCACAAACCCACCCGAGGAGCATCCCCATGTACGTCGTCACCGGTGCCACCGGCCAGCTCGGCCGTCTCGTCGTCGAAGGCCTGCTGGCCGCCGTCCCCGCGAGCGAGGTGGCGGTCGCCGTCCGCTCCGCCGAGAAGGCCGCCGACCTGGCCGCGCGCGGGGTGGCCGTCCGCGTGGTCGACTACGACGACCCGGCGACCCTGGCCGGCGCCTTCGCGGCCGGCGACCGGGTGCTGCTGATCTCGGGCAGCGAGGTCGGCCGCCGGATCCCGCAGCACCGCGCGGTGGTCGACGCGGTCCGTGCGGCCGGCGTCGCGCTGTTCGCCTACACCAGCGCGCCGGGCGCGGCGACCTTCCGGCTGGCCGACGAGCACAAGGCGACGGAGGAGCTGATCCGCGCATCCGGCCTGCCGTCCGTCCTGCTGCGCAACGGCTGGTACACCGAGAACTACCTGGGCGACGCGGCCGGCACGGTCGCGCGCGGCGTGGTGCTCGGCAGCGCCGGGGACGGCCGGGTGGCCACCGCCCCGCGCAAGGACTACGCGGACGCGGCGGTCGCCGTCCTCCTCGGCGAGGGCCACGAGGGCCGGGTGTACGAGCTGAGCGGCGACGCCGCGTGGAGCCTGGCGGAGCTGGCGGCCGAGCTGGCGCTGGTCTCCGGGCAGCCGGTCGCGCACCAGGACGTGGCGCCGGCGGAGCACCTCGCGGCGCTGGTCGGCGCGGGCCTGCCGGAGGGCTTCGCCGAGGTGCTGGTGGACGTGGACGCGGGCATCGCCCGCGGCGAGCTGGCCGGCACCCCGGGCGACCTGGCCGGGCTGATCGGCCGCCCGACCGTCCCGCTGGCCGAGTCGGTGCGCGCCGCGCTCCAGGCCTGAGGCGCTTGGAGCTCGCTTTGAGCCCCGCGTTTCCCGAGGTCAGCGATGTCATGACCAAAATGCGGAAACGGAGATGACAGCCTGCCCCTCCGCCAGCTACCGTCACCTCGACACACGCGCGCGGAGGGCAGGCGGCCATGCCACAGACAACCCAGCAGGACAGCGGCCGAGGCCTCTGGTACGGCGTCGCGGCCTACGGCATCTGGGGCCTCTTCCCCCTGTTCTGGCCACTGCTGGAGCCCGGCGCCGCCGACGACATCCTGGCCAACCGGATGGTCTGGTCCCTGGTCGCCGTGGTGCTGCTGCTGATCGCCCAGCGGCACTGGAGCTGGATACGCCCGCTGCTGCGCCAGCCCCGCCGGCTCGCCATGCTGGCCGGCGCGGCCGCGGTGATCTCGATCAACTGGGGCGTCTACATCTGGGGCGTCAACGCCGGGCACGTCGTCGAGACCAGCCTCGGCTACTTCATCAACCCGCTGGTCACCATCGGCTTCGGCGTCCTGGTGCTCAAGGAGCGGCTGCGGACGGCGCAGTGGGCGGCGGTCGGCGTCGGCGCGGCCGCCGTCGCGGTGCTCAGCGTCGCGTACGGGCGGCTGCCGTGGATCGCGCTCACCCTGGCGCTCTCCTTCGCCACGTACGGGCTGCTGAAGAAGAAGGTCGGGCTGAGCGGGCTGGAGAGCCTGGCGGCGGAGAGCGCCTTCATGTTCCCGTTCGCGCTCGGCTACCTGATCTACCTGGAGGTCAGCGGGCGCGGCACCTTCGGCCACACGGTGGCCGGCTCGTACGGCTGGGGGCACTCCGGGCTGCTGCTGCTCAGCGGGGTGATCACCGCGATCCCGCTGCTGTTCTTCGGCGCGGCGGCCGTGCGGGTGCCGCTGACCGTGCTCGGGCTGCTGCAGTACCTGGCGCCGGTGTTCCAGTTCCTGATCGGCGTGGCGGTGTTCCACGAGTCGATGCCGCCCGCCCGCTGGGCCGGCTTCGGCCTGGTCTGGCTGGCGCTCGCGGTGCTCACCTGGGACGCGCTGCGCCAGGTGCGGGCCGACCGCGCGGGGCGGGCCGCGGCCGTGCCGCAACCCGCCCCCGCCAAGGCGGCCGTCAGGCGCTGATCCGCCCCCGCCGATCCGCCCCTTCTGATCCGCCCCCGCCGACGCGGCGGTCAGACGCTGATGTCCCGGCTGGTGAAGCGGGACCAGGCCGCCGCGCCGAACACGGCGACGTAGGCGGCCTGGAGGCCGAGGTCCTTCCACACGCCGTCCCAGTACATCGGCTGGCGCAGGAGGTCCGCGAAGCTGAGCCAGTAATGGGTGAACAGAAACGGCCTGACGGCGTCCAACTGCGGGAAGGCGTCCAGGATCTGCACGGTGACCACCAGCCCGACGGTCGCGGCCATCGCCGCGATGCCGCTGCCGGTGAGCGTGGAGACGAACAGCCCGATCGCCACCAGCCCCGCCAGCGAGGCCGCCACCACCCCGGCCACGAGCACCGCCCGCAGCAGCGCGTCGCCGAAGCCGATGGTGTCGCCGGAGATCAGCGTCACCTCGCCGAGCGGGAACAGCGCGGCGCCGGTGGCCAGCGCCGCCGCCGCGACCGCCACGGTCGCGGCCAGGCAGAACACCAGCCCGGCGGTGAACTTGGCGGCCAGCAGCCTGGTGCGCCCGGCCGGCGCGACCAGCAGGTAGCGCAGCGTCCCGGTGGCCGCCTCGCCGGCGACCGAGTCCCCGGCGACCACGCCGACCGTCATCGGCAGGAACACCGGCAGCGCGACCGCGAGGGCGGTGAAGACCAGGAACAGGCCGTTCTGGGTGGTCTGCGCGATGAAGTTCACCCCGCCGCGGCCCTCGTGCGGGCTGCCCGTGTTGAGCTTGACGACCACGCCGATCAGGATCGGCAGCACCGCCAGGATCCCCAGCAGCACCTTGGTGCGCATCCGGCGGAAGGTCAGGTGCAGTTCGTTGCGGAACAGCGCCAGGAACCCGGCCGCCGTCTGCGGCCTCCGCCCGGTCCGGACCGGCAGCGCCCCGGCCTGTGACATCTCAGCCCGCGACAGCTCAGCCTGCGACATCGAAGCCCTCCCCGGTCAGCGCCACGAAGGCGTCCTCCAACGTGCCCCGCTCCAGCCCGAACCCGTGCACCCGCACCCCGGCCTCGACCAGCGCCGCGCACAGCTTCGGCAGCGCCTCCTCGACCGGGGAGCCGAGCGCGCCGAGCGCGGCGAGATCGCCGTCCACCCGCCCGTCGCCGGGCAGCAGGGAGCCGACCCGGTGGGCCGCCAGCACCTCCACGGCGTGCGCCACGTCCGGCGTGCGGACCACCAGCCGGCCCTGCGCCCGGGCGGCCAGTTCGGCGACGGTGCCCTGCACCACCAGCCGGCCCCGGGACATCACCGCCGCGTGCGTGCAGACCTGCTCGATCTCGTCCAGCAGGTGCGAGGAGAGGAACACCGTGGTCCCCTCCGCCGCGACCTCCCGCACCAGCGCCCGGATCTCGCGCATGCCCTGCGGGTCCAGCCCGTTGGTGGGCTCGTCCAGCACCAGCAGCTCGCGCGGCTGGAGCAGCGCCGACGCCAGGCCGAGCCGCTGCTTCATGCCCAGCGAGTACGCGCGGGCCTTCTTGGCCGCCGCGGCGCTCAGCCCGACCCGTTCCAATGCCGTCTCGACGCGCAGGCGCCGGGTACGAGGGTCGGCGGTCGGGTCGGCGGCGTCGAACCGCACCAGGTTGTCCCGCCCGGAGAGGAAGCCGTACAGCGCCGGGCCCTCGATCAGCGCGCCCACCCGGGGCAGCACGGAGGCGACGGACTGCGGCATCGGCTCGCCGAGGACGGTGGCCACGCCGGAGGTGGGGGCGATCAGGCCCATCAGCATCCGGATGGTGGTGGTCTTGCCGGAGCCGTTCGGGCCGAGGAAGCCGAAGACGGAGCCGCGCGGCACGCTCAGGTCCAGGCCGTCCACGGCGAGCTGGCCGCCCCGGAAGCGCTTGGTCAGGCCGCGGGTCCTGATCACGTCGTCGGGCCGGGAGGAGCCGGAGGAACCGGGGGAACCAGGGGAGGAGAGGGGGCCGGGGGAGGAGGGGGAGGAGGAGGTGGAAGGCGCGGGGCCCGGGCGCTGCTCGGCGCCCGGACCCTCGGCCGACTCCGTAACGTCCCCCGTTACGGGAGCCTTCGTCATCCGTCAGTTCACCCCGGCGGCGTGCTGGAGCACCGGCAGGGTCACCGCGCCGGCGAACACCCGGCCGTCGTCGGTGACCAGGACGTTCACCACCTTGGTGCTGATCAGCGTGCCGCCGCCGACCGGCTTGCCGAGCGACTTCACCAGCGCCTGCGGGTTCAGGGCCGCGCCCCGGCCGCCGTGCTTGCCGCCCTTGCCGCCGTCCTGCGGCACGTCGACGGCGCCGCCGGGCAGCTGCGCCGAGACCACGGTCGTCCAGCCCTCGCCGATCACGTTCACGCCGCCGTGCTCCTGGCCCGAGGCGTCCCGACCGGCCTTGCCCTCGGGCGCGGAACCCTTGGGCGCGAAACCCTGCGGCACCTCACCCTTGGCGCCCTCGTCGGCCTTGTGCTCCGTCACCTTGGCGCCCTTGGGCACGGTGAAGTCGAAGGTCTTGGCGGCCGGCTTGGCGAAGGACACGTCGGTGAAGTGGACGTCCAGCACGGTGGAACCGTCGACGCCCTTGACCACCACCGAGAGCGGCACCCCGTTGTCGGCGGCGACCGCGATCCGGACCTCGGCGACGGTCGAACCGGACTGCGCGGGCTTGACGCTCAGCTGGTACGCCTTCTGCCCGGCCACGTTGGCGGTGCCGGCCACGGTGACCGACGTGGTGTCCGCGCTCGCGGTCAGGAACTGCCGGGCGGCCTCCTGCGGGGTCGTCGGCACCCCGGTCAGCGGCGCCCCGGCGTGCTTGCCGGCGGTGTCGGGGTGCTGGGCGGCCGCCTGGCCGGTCAGGCGCACGGCGGTGTTGGTCGAACTGTCCCAGGCCCAGGCCTGGTCGCCGTTGTGGACGACGGTGTAGCCGGCCATGTCCTCCAGCAGGTCGACCCGCTGGCGGTCCGGGCCGTCCACCGCGACCCGCAGCGTCTGGTCGCCGCCGAGCAGGCCGAGCAGCTTGGCCTGCGGGTCGGCCGAGGAGGATCCCTGGCCGCCGCCGCGCCCGGCCGCCGCGCCGAGCCCGCCGGCCGCGGCGCCCAGCAGCTGGCTGGGCAGGCCGAGGTCGGTGGAGACGGACACCGTGCCGGAGAGGCTCTGCGCGTCGGAGCCGAGCACCTTGGCCACCAGCTGCTCCGGCGTCAGCGAGGGAAGTTCGGGCGGGGCGTCGGCCGCCAGTGCGGGCACCAGCCCGACCCCGGCGGCGATCACCGCGGCCACCGTCAGCGGCACCCCGGCCCGCACCAGCATGCGCCGCCGTGAGCGGTACGGCACGCCGCCGTCCACGTTGTCCCCCGCCGCCGTGTCATTGGTCATGGCGTCCTCAACTCCTCTACGAACACGAGCGATTGGCTGTGCCCTTCCATTAGAGGCCCGCACCCCGCCCCCGTCATCGCCCTGCGGGTCCAGTTCGGGGTAAACCTCACGGGTACATCGACCCTGAGACGCCCTCAGGGTTGGCTACTCCGAACGTACGAGACCTGGCGTAGGGTCGCGCCATGGACGGAACCGCCATGGACGCAAGCAACCCCCCGACCGCTAACGCGATGCGGCGCGCCCTGCGCCGCGCCCGGGACGGCGTCGCCCTGGACGTCACCGAGACCGCGGTGCTGCTCCAGGCCAGAGGCGAGGACCTGAACGACCTGTGTGCGAGCGCCGCCCGGGTCCGCGACGCGGGGCTGGCGGCGGCCGGGCGGCCCGGCGTCATCACCTACTCCAAGAGCGTCTTCATCCCGCTCACCCGGCTCTGCCGCGACAAGTGCCACTACTGCACCTTCGTCACCGTCCCCGGCAAACTGCGCCGGGCCGGCCACGGGATGTTCATGTCCCCCGACGAGGTGCTGGACGTCGCCCGGCGCGGGGCCGAACTCGGCTGCAAGGAAGCCCTGATCACCCTCGGCGACAAGCCCGAGGACCGCTGGCCCGAGGCCCGCGAGTGGCTCGACGCGCACGGGTACGACGACACCATCGCCTACGTGCGGGCGATGTCGATCCGCATCCTGGAGGAGACCGGCCTGCTCCCGCACCTCAACCCCGGGGTGCTCGGCTGGACGGACTTCCAGCGGCTCAAGCCCGTCTCCGCCTCCATGGGCATGATGCTGGAGACCACCGCCACCCGGCTGTGGAGCGAGCCCGGCGGCCCGCACTTCGGCTCGCCGGACAAGGAGCCGGCCGTCCGGCTGCGGGTGCTGGAGGACGCCGGGCGCAGCTCCGTCCCCTTCACCAGCGGCCTGCTGATCGGCATCGGCGAGACGTACCAGGAGCGCGCGGAGTCGCTGTTCGCGCTGCGCAAGGTCTCCCGGGCCTACCACGGCGTCCAGGAGCTGATCCTGCAGAACTTCCGCGCCAAGCCGGACACGGCGATGCGCGGCATGCCCGACGCCGAACTGGACGAGCTGGTCGCCACCGTGGCGGTGGCCCGGCACGTGATGGGCCCGGCGGCCTGCCTGCAAGCGCCGCCGAACCTGGTGGACGGCGAGTACGGGCGGCTGATCGCGGCCGGCGTCGACGACTGGGGCGGCGTCTCCCCGCTCACCCCCGACCACGTCAACCCCGAACGCCCGTGGCCGCAGATCGAGCGGCTCGCCGAGCGCTCCGCGGCCGCCGGCTTCGAACTGCGCGAACGCCTCGCCGTCTACCCCGAGTACGTGCGGCGCGGCGAGCCCTGGCTGGACCCGCGGGTGCTGCCGCACGTGCGCGCCCTCGCCGACCCGGAGACCGGGCTGGCGAACCCGGACGCGGTGGTCCGCGGCCTGCCCTGGCAGGAGCCCGAGGACCTGCCCGTCTCGTACGGGCGGACCGACCTGCACGCCACCATCGACACCGAGGGCCGCACCGGCGACCGCCGGGCCGACTTCGAGGACGTCTACGGCGACTGGGAGGTGCTGCGCGAGCAGGTGCTCGCCGAGGGCGCGCCCGAGCGGCTGGTCGGCGACCTGCGCGAGGCGCTGGCGGTGGCCGCCGACGACCCGACGCGGCTCACCGACGACCAGGCGCTGGCGCTGTTCCACGCCGACGGCCCGGCCCTGGACGCGCTCTGCCGGATCGCCGACGACGTCCGCCGGGACGCCGTCGGGGAGGACGTCACCTACTGCGTCACCCGGAACATCAACTTCACCAACGTCTGCTACACCGGCTGCCGCTTCTGCGCGTTCGCCCAGCGCCGCACCGACGCCGACGCCTACACCCTGTCGCTGGAGCAGGTCGCCGACCGGGCCGCGCAGGCCTGGGAGGTGGGCGCCACCGAGGTCTGCATGCAGGGCGGCATCCACCCGGACCTGCCCGGCACCGCCTACTTCGACATCGCCCGCGCGGTGAAGGAGCGGGTGCCCGGCATCCACGTGCACGCCTTCTCGCCGATGGAGGTGGTCAACGGCGCGACCCGCACCGGGCTGTCCATCCGCGACTGGCTCCAGCGGGCCAAGGAGAACGGCCTGGACAGCATCCCGGGCACGGCGGCCGAGATCCTGGACGACGAGGTCCGCTGGGTGCTCACCAAGGGCAAGCTGCCGGCCGCCACCTGGGTCGAAGTGGTCACCACCGCGCACGAACTGGGCATCCGCTCCTCGTCCACCATGATGTACGGGCACGTGGACACCCCGAAGCACTGGCTCGGGCACCTGCGGCTGCTCGCCGAGATCCAGCAGCGCTCCCTGGAGACCAACGGCACCGGCGGCTTCACCGAGTTCGTGACCCTGCCGTTCATCCACACCAACGCGCCGGTCTACCTGGCCGGCATCGCCCGGCCCGGCCCGACCGCCCGGGACAACCGCGCGGTGATCGCGATGGCCCGGCTGCTGCTGCACCCGCACATCCCCAACATCCAGACCAGCTGGGTCAAGCTGGGCGCGGAGGGCGCCGCCGAGATGCTCCGCTCGGGCGCCAACGACCTGGGCGGCACGCTGATGGAGGAGACCATCTCGCGGATGGCCGGCTCGGCGTACGGGAGTTACAAGTCGGTGCGCGACCTCCAGGCGATCGCCGAGGCGGCGGGCCGCCCGCACCGCCAGCGCACCACCACCTACGGCGAGGTGTCGGCCGAGCGCCGGGCCGCGGCGCTGGCCTCGGACGGGCACCTGCCGGAGCTGCTGCCGGTCCTGGACTGATCCCGGCCCCGGCCTGCCGGTTCCCCCGGCCCAGCTGCCACCGTACGGGCGGCAGCTGGGCCGGGAAACCGGAGCACGAGGGACGCCCTTGATTCGCTCGGGTCTTCGAATACAGTGCCAGGGCGCGCGCCGCGGCCGTGCGTCGCGCAGCCCCCTGCCCCGAGGAAAGGCGCCCCGTCGTGATGCCACTGTGGTCACGCGCCCAGCAGCAGGACTTCCGCAGCCGGGTGCGGGGCTGTCTGCTCGGCGGTGCCATCGGCGACGCGCTCGGCGCCGGCGTCGAGTTCGAGCAGCTGGAGAAGATCCGGGCCCAGCACGGCCCGCAGGGCGTCACCGGCTACGTCCCCGCGTACGGGCGCACCGGCGCCGTCACCGACGACACCCAGCTCACCCTGTTCACCGTCGACGGCCTGATCCGCGCCCACATCCGGCGCGACACCGGCAGCTGGCACCCGCCCACCGACCTGCACCTGGCCTACCTGCGCTGGGCCGCCACCCAGCGCGACTGGGGCCCCGACGAGCGCCGCCCCGACCTCGGCTGGCTCGGCCGCGAGGAGTGGCTGTACGCCCAGCGCGCCCCCGGCCAGGGCTGCCTGTCCGCCCTGACCGGGGCCGACGCCGAGTACCTCGGCACCGTGGAGCGGCCCAAGAACCCGCACTCCAAGGCCTGCGGCACGGTCGTGCGGGCGGCGCCGTTCGGCCTGCTCACCAGCTGGGAGCCGGGCCTGGTCTTCCAACTCGCGGTGGAGTGCGCGGTGCTCACCCACGGCCACCCCACCGGCTACCTCGCGGCGGGCGCACTCGCGGTGATCGTCCAGAGCGTGGCCCGCGGCGGCACCCTGGAGGAGGGCGTCCACCTCGCCCTGGCGCTGCTCTCCGAGCGGCAGGCGCACGAGGAGACCACCGCCGCGCTGCGGGCCGCGCTGGACGCGGTCCGGGCCGGTGAGCCGTCCGCCGACCGGGTGGAGGCGCTGGGGGAGGGCTGGGTCGCCGAGGAGGCGCTGGCGATCGGGGTCTACTGCGCGCTGGTCGCGCACGACGTGCGCTCGGGCCTGCTGCTCGCCGTCAACCACTCCGGGGACAGCGACTCCACCGGCGCGGTCTGCGGGAGCCTGCTCGGGGTGCTGCACGGCGACACCGCGCTGCCGTCGGGGCTGGTGGCCGGGCTGGAGGGGCGGGGCGCCATCCTCGAACTCGCCGACGACTTCGTGCTGGAGCTGATGCACGGCACCGAACTGCACGATCCGCGCACCCCGGAGGGGCTGACCTGGTCCGAGCGGTACCCGGTGGTGCGCTGAACGGTCCGGGCGGGAAGCGAAGTTCGGGCGGAAAGGCGGTTCGGGAGGAAAAGTTCGGCGGGAAGCGAAGTTCGGGCGGGAACGACAGTTGCCCGTAGCGTCGGCCGCCGGCGAGGGTGACGGCCACTGCTACGGGCAACTGGTCCGAGCTCGGATTCGTACCGGGGGCGCGGGGCCGGGTCGGTGGCCGCCGCCGCAAGGTCAGTGGCGGCCGAACATTCCGGTGGCCGCAGCACTCGCGAACGCGGTCCAGGCCTCGGCGGAGAAGCGCAGCTGAGGTCCCTGAGGGTCCTTGGAGTCCCGTACCGCCACCGCCCCCGTGGCCGGCGTGGCGATCTCCACGCAGGCTCCGTTTCCTCCGCTGTGGCTGCTCTTCCGCCAGCGGGTTCCGTGCTCGGAGGTGGTGCTCATCAGTGGTATCCCTCTTCAATCTCAGCTATCAGTGTCCGGCTCTCCGCCACGCCGAGTGCCGCCGCACGCAGGTAGTCGTACAGACCGGTATAGCGGCGCACGTCCGCCTCCTTCTCCAGGTAGAGATCGCTCGTCACCCCTTCGAAGTAGACAACCGTGGAATCGGCTGACTCGGGGAACTCCAGCAGGGAGAATGTCCCGGTCATACCGGGGTGGGCCCCGGCCGAGAACGGGATCACCTGGATGGTGATGTTCGGGTGCTGGCTCAGCTCCATCATGTGCTTGAGCTGCTCGGCCATCACCTCGCGACTGCCGACCTCGCGGCGCAGCACCGCCTCGTCTATGACGGTCCACAGGCTGCCGAGCTGGTTCTCACCCCGGATGCGGTCCTGGCGCTTCATCCGGACCTGCACCCGGCGCTGCACGGCGAGCGCGTCGGTGTCCGGCTGGGTGCCCTCCACGACGGCCTGCGCGTACTGCTCGGTCTGCAACAGGCCCGGGACGAAGGAGGATTCGTACGCGCGGATCGAGGAGGCCTCGGCCTCCAGCCCGATGTAGACGCTGTACGGGGTCGGCATGTCGTTGAAGTCGTGCCACCAGCCGCGCTGGCGCGACTCCTTGGCCATCTCCATGAGGCTGGCGCGCATCTGCTCGTCGTTCACGAGATAGACGTCGCAGAGGTCGCGCACGTCGCGCTGGCTGATGCTGCGGCGGCCGTTCTCCAGTCGGCTGATCTTCGACTGGGAGACCATCAGCCGGCCCGCCACCTCCTCCGCCGTCATCCCGAGGCCCTCGCGGAGTTTTCGCAGCTCCGAGCCCAGGCGCCGACGGCGCACGGTGGGATTGATGCTCGTCGACACATCGACCTCCGGCCGGACCTCTGGTGATCGTTGGATCGGCAGCCCTCGGAACACTTCGGACATTGGGACCAACCCCCCTGACTTGGAGCAGCATGTCACCTTGGGCCACGTCGGCGTCAGGGAATCACAGCAGCGCAGTAGAACAGATCGTCGGAAAAGCACTTCTGCGAGACGGCGAGGGCCTTCGAGTGGTAATGCGGCTCAGCGGCTCGAACCGGTACGGGCTAAGGATGTGCTCCCCGGCGGCGCAGGTGCCAGTGGCACGTGCGAAGGCAGGACCGCCGGGCTCCCCGGACGGGCCTCGGAGGGCCTTCGGGGACGGCAGAGGGGCGGTCGCCGGGCGACTTCCGTCGCGGGGCGACCGCCCCTCCGTGCTCCTGGTGGTGCGGGTGCTGCTTCGGTGGTGCGTCGGGTCGTTCAGCGCCGTTGCTCAGCGCCGTCGGGCGGCGTGAACGGGGCGGCGCGCGCCGTCGGGGGTGTCGCCGGGCCCGTGGTGCCCGTCCTGCCCGTCCTGCCCGTGGTGCCCCGTTGCGCCGTCGTGCGTGTGGCGCCCCGTCGTGCCCGCTGTCACGGGCCGTACGGGCCGTGCGGGCCGCACGTGCCGCACGTGCCGCGCAGGCCGTACGGCGATCGGTGCGGCGTCCCGTGCGCCCGGGCGGTCCCGGTCAGCGGACGCCGACCCGTGAGGCGGCGACCCGACCGGAGCCCCGGCCGGCCGCGCGGGCGCCGGAACGCCCGGCGCCGGTCCCGGCCCCGGAACCCTGGGAAGAACGGTTCTGCTGCGCCGGCAGGCCGTTCTGCACGTCCATCACGGCGTGCGCGACCATCCCGCCCAGCGGGTCGTACCGGATCAGGTCGCGCAGCCGCGACCGCGAGGACCGGCCCTCGTTGCCCGGATACAGGTGCTTGCCCAGGCCCACGGAATGGGCCAGGGCCGCCAGTGCGGCCGTCCGCGGGTCCGGCGGCACGCCGGTGCGGATGGCGGTGTCCAGCCGCTGTTTGATCGCGGCGTTGGTGCAGTCGTCCGACGCCTGATAACGGGTCGTCGGCAGCACCCCGCACACCTGGCCCGGCACGGCCGTGACCATGCCGCAGCGCTCCAGGTGCGCCAGGTAGGTCTGCCGCAGCCCCAGCCGGGGCCCGCCGATCCAGTGCGCCGCGCGGACCGGACTGCCGCGTCGGCGCAGCAGTTCCAGTGCGTGGTCCAAGGTCGGGTCGCCGGTCGGCCGTGCGAGCACGACAGCGATCCGGTCTCCCTCCGGTACGATCCGTCCGGCCAGGGACAGCTCGACGAGCTGGGCCCCGGCGAGTCCGAGGTCGAGGGTCTGCGGCTGCGCCGTGGTACCCGTGGTCGGGTCCAAAGCGAGCAGCAAGAGTTCCTCGGGAACAGTTCTGCGGCTCTTGCCCATCCAAGCCTCCCCGCGTGGATGAGAGACAGGGTGACGCCTCTCACACGGGCTTGTCGAGTACGCCTCCGAATCGTGACCTTGCGGTGGAGGCGGGGAACCAGGGGCGGCGGGCCCGGCGTCTGACCGGTGAACAGACCGCAGTACGCCCGTGCGACGGCAATAAGCGCCGGTCGGGCGGGGTGTGCGCAGCCGGATCGGCCGGCGGTGGCGGAGACTGTACAGGTACACGGGGCGGGGCGTCGGCTTCCCGAAATCGGGTCTGCCGGTGCCCCGCCGGGCGTTGAGGAGGCTGGGATACGTGGGCGAGTCCCCCGACAGGGTGCTGAGGGACGGCGAGCGGGCGCAGGAGCGCGAACGCGAGCGGACCGGGACGGCCGCCGGCGCGGGCCCGGACCCGGACGGTGCTCCGGACGGCAACCCGAACGGCACCCGGGAGGCCGAGACCGGCCCCGGCGACGCGCCGGCGGCGGGGGCCAAGCGCGGCTCGACCGTACAGCTCCGTGTCCGGGATGTGGACAGCAAGACCACGATGCTGCGGCTGCCGGTGGACAGTGCGACCACCGCGCTGCGACTGCCCGAGGAGCTGACCAAGCCCGCCGGTGACGGAAGTTCCGAGGGTGAGGCCGGAGAGGCGGAGGCCGTGACGGCCGCCGGCGGCGAGGAGAAGGCGGCCGGGCGTCCGGCCGGAACCGACCCGCGTCTCACGATGCGGACGGCTGCGGCGGGCGTGGGAGCTGTGGCGGGGAGTGCGGGGAAGGACGCGGAGAAGGGGGCGGGGGAGGCCGGCGAGAAGGCCGCCTCCGAGGGCGACACGCCCGGGGCCGCCGCGCCCGCCGGGGCCGCCGAGGCCGCCGCGTCCGCCGCGCCCGAGAGCGACGAACCGGACGAGGCGGCAGTCGAGCCGGCCAAGCCCGAGGCGCCGGAGGACCCCAGGCTTCCGCGCGCCGCCATGGCCTCCGCCTCCGCCTCCGGCACCGTGCCGGAGCCCCCGGCACCGACCCCGGTGCCCGAGCCGTCCCCCCTCCCGGAGCCGGTGCCCGAGCCGCACCCGGCGCCCAAGCCCCTCCCCGAACCCGAGCCGCAGCCCGGTCCGGAGCCGCTGCCGAAGCCGGCCCCCGCCCCCGTGCCCGGCCCCGCCCCGGCCCCCGAGCCGCTGCCCACCCCCGACCCGCGGCCGGTGCCGCCCGTCCCGCCACTGCCGAAGCCCGAGCCGCTGCCCCTGCCGGAGCCGCCGCCCGCGCCGGAGAACACCGCCGAGGCGATGGAGGTCCTGGCGACCCTCAACGCGCGCCCGGTCTCGCCGCTGCGCCGCGCGCTCAAGCGGATCACCATCTGGACGGCCTTCCTCGCCGTGGTGCTCGGTGCGGCGGTGGTGGCCCAGCTGCTGCGCCCGCTGCCGGACGCCAAGGTGCGGATGTCCGCCGCGGGCAGCTTCAGCTTCGCCGGCGACCCGCTCGACCTCGCCTGGCCGGCCAAGGGCCAGTCCGCCGCCGAGGTGGTCGGCGTCGGCAGCCTCGGCAGCTCCGGGCAGGAGACGCCGTCCGCGATCGCCAGCGTCACCAAGGTGATGAACGCCTACCTGATCCTGCAGAAGTTCCCGCTGAAGAAGGGGGAGAGCGGCCCGAAGATCACCGTGGACAAGCAGGCCGCGCAGGAGTCCGGCAACGTCGACGAGTCCCGGGTCACCCTCACCGAGGGCCAGGTGCTCACCGAGTACCAGGCGCTGGAACTGCTGATGCTGCCCTCGGCCAACAACGTGGCCCGGCTGCTCGCCCGCTTCCACTCCGGCTCCGAGGAAGCGTTCGTCAAGCTGATGAACGAGACGTCGGCCAAGTTCGGCATGACCAACACCACCTACGCCGACCCGGCGGGCTTCCTCGCGGACACCAAGTCCACCGCCAAGGACCAGCTGAAGCTGGCCGAGCAGGTCATGCAGGACGAGATCTTCCGGCAGATCGTCTCCACCCCGGAGACCAACCTCAACAACGCGAAGATCTCCAACACCAACAACTTGATCAACCCGAAGACCGGGGTCATCGGCGTCAAGACCGGCTCCAGCACCCCGGCCGGCGGCTGCCTGATGTGGGCCGCCTACAAGGAGATCGGCGGTGTGAAGCGGCTGATCATCGGCGTCACCCTGGGCCAGCAGGCCACCTCGCCCAACCCCGGTGACGGCATCCTGCCGACCGTGCTCAAGGTCAGCGGCAAGCAGATCCAGGCCGCGCAGGGCGGCCTGACCGGCCAGACCGTGGTGAAGAAGGGCGACGTCGTCGGTACCGTGGACGACGGCCTCGGCGGCAAGGTCCAGGTCGTCGCGACCAAGGACCTCGTGGTGGCCGGCTTCCCGGGCATCACCGGCACGGTCACCCTGGACGCGGCCAAGCTCGGCCACACCGCGAAGGCCGGCCAGGAGGTCGGCCTGCTGCGGGTGGGCGCGGGCGACGACAAGACGGAGGTCCCGGTGGCCCTCCAGTCCGACCTGAACCCGCCGTCCATCCAGTCCCGACTGGTCCGCACGCTCTGAGACCGCGACGACGGAGGGGGAGCCGGTTCGCCCGGCTCCCCCTCCGTCGTGTTCCCGCGCGCTCCGGGTGGTGCTCGTCAGTTGTCGCGTGTTCCGGGTCCCGCTCGTCAGTTGTCGCGTGCTCCGGGTCCGTCCCGTCAGTCGCCGCGTGTTCCGGGTCCCGCTCGTCAGTTGTCGCGGTCGAGCAGCGCGACCGTGAACCCGCCGAGCGGCGTGACCTGGTCGGGCGCCCCGTACTGCGTGCGGAGAGCCTGCGCCTGGTCCTCCGGCATGGTGGTCAGCGGGTCCTCGGTGTCCCCGAGGACCAGCAGCCAGATCCGCGCCGCCTGCCCCAGGCAGGCCTCCGGCTGCGGGCACGGCGTCGGCGACAGCTCCTCCGCGTCGTCGGCGCTCTGCGCGACGAACACCGGGTACGGGTGGACGTCCGACGGCAGGTAGTAGCTGACGCCCGGCCACACCATCGCCCAGGCCTGGTTGCCCAGCGGGGCCGCCATCCCGTCCCCGGACCGGTAGCCCGCGGCGATCACCCCGGCCGCCGCCCGGAACGGCTCCTCCGACCCGTTGTGCGAGCCCACGTAGCGCACCGCGGGCTGCTTCGGCAGCGCCGCCACGGCCGGGACGGCGAGCAGTCCCAGCGCCAGCAGTCCCACCGCCGCCCTGGCCGGTCCCGGAGCACGGAAACGTTTCGCCCAGGCCGCCGCGACGCCGTACACCGCGCCGACCCCGCCCCCGGCCAGCACCGCCCACGCGGGCACCGTGAACAGCAGGTACCGCTCGATGAAGTACGAGGTGCCGCCCTGCGACACCACCCACACGCCCACCACCGGCAGCCCCGCGAGCAGCAGCGCCTGCCCGGCCTGCACCCGCCGGCCCGGCAGCAGCAGCACCGGCAGCGCCAGCAGCACGAAGGCGTAGAACACCGTGTGCGAGCCGAACAGGTGCTGGCCGAAGTGCACCAGGCCCCCGAGGTTCGGCTTCTCGATCCAGCCCAGCTGCCGGTCCGACTGCCGGCTGCCCAGCAGCACCACCGGCAGCACCGGCACCGCCGCCACCCCCACCGCCACCGGGTACTGCCACAGCAGCCGCCGCTCCGCCGCCCCGCGCGTGCGCCACAGGTGCAGCAGCACCAGCACGGCCTGCCCGGCCACCGTGCTGAACGAGATCAGGTGCCCGGCGCCGGCCACCGCCATCGCCGCGCAGTACGGCGCCCACCGCCGCCACGTCGGCCGCTCCAGCGCCCGCACCAGGAACCAGGTGGCCGCCGCGATCGCGAAGGTCACCAGCGCGTACGCGCGCGCCTCCTGCGCGTACCGCGACACCTCCGGCGGCACCGCGAACAGCAGCCCCGCACCGACCGCCGCCACCCGGTTGCCGAACAGCCGCTCGGCGGTCAGCGCCACGAACGCGGCCGCCCCCGCCATCGCCAGCACGGAGGGTATTCGCAGCGCCACCACGGAGTCGCCGAACACCGCCGTCCAGCCGTGCATCAGCAGGTAGTACGCCCCGTTGCTGGCGTCCACGTGCTGGAGCAGCCGGAGCAGGTCGCCCAACGACCGGGTGGCCACCGTCCAGGTCGCCATCTCGTCCCGCCACAGCTCCGGCGCCCCCAGCCGGTACCCGCCCACCGCCAGCATCACCACCGCGGGCCACACCCACACCTGCCCCAGCAGTCGCACCACCGGGTGCCCAGCAGGTCTCATCGGGTCCTTCGTCTCCTTCGCACGGCGCGGCAAGGCGGTCGAACACATTTCCGGCAGGCTACTTGACCCGCCCTGACCCCTCGTCGGCACCCGCACCCCGACCCGGCCCCGACCCGGCCCCGACCCGGTCCCGGCGCGGCCCCGACCGCTCCTGGCCGGAACGGTCCAGGGCCACTTCCGTCCAGTCGAAGTCCCTTCCACCGCCGTTGAGCTGCGACGAAGCTGGTGACCGCCGCCAGGGAGCACCGCTCCGGGCGGCACCGGAGAGCGCGTCACCGCGGGACGCGACCACCGGATCCCACCCTCACGTCGCAGCAGGAGAGGACACCGTCATGCTCCGCACCGTCATGACCGAGGCCGCCGCGGTCGCCATCCTCGCCGTCGCCGGCCGGGCTGCCGCTGCGGCCGCCCCTTAGGTCCTGTCCAGCCGGCCGCTGCCGCGGTCGCCCCGCGACCCGGCCCGGGGCTGACGGCCCCACCACCTCGCCCCGGCCTCGCCGGGCCCCACCGACCGGCTGCTCCTGCGGGGCGGCCGTCCCGCCGGGCCCGCTCCCGGGGCAGGCAGATCCGAGCGCCGCACCCCGGCCTCGCCGAGCGCCGCACCCCGGCGCCCCGCACCAGCGCGTCGAACCGCCGCCAGACCGGCTGCTCCCGCAGGGCAGCCGACCGGAATCCGCGCGCCGCGTGAGCCGCCCGTCACCGTCGGGCCCCGGGCACCTCGAAGCCGGGCCCACCCGCCAACCCCGTCCACCACGTCCGGAGGTCCGCCATGTCCGCCAACCGTTCGAAGCTCGCCAACGTCGCCCTCGCCGGGGCCCTCGCCCTCGGCGCGGTCGTCTCCACCGTCTCGCTGACCGCACCGGCGCAGGCCGTCGGCACCTCGTCCGTCAACGGCTCGATCAGCCGCTCCGAGATCATCGCCCGGGCCCAGAACTGGGTCGACCAGGCGGTGCCGTACAGCCAGAGCCTGTGGCACAGCGACAGCAACGGCTCCTACCGGCAGGACTGCTCCGGCCTGGTCTCGATGGCCTGGCACCTCGGCTCCAGCCGGGTCACCTCCACCCTCGACGACATCTCCACCCAGCTCGGCAGCCTCGACGACCTGCAGCCCGGCGACATGATCGACAACATCAGCACGCACGTCGTGCTGTTCGCCGGCTGGACCGACGGCAGTCACAACACCGCCGTGGTCTACGAGGAGCCGCGGCCGGGCCTGGCCGCCCGCAAGATCAACTACTCGCGCAGCTCCCTGATCAGCGGCGGCTTCAAGCCCTTCCGCTACGACAGGACCGTCGACAGCGCCCCGCTGCCGCCGAAGCAGACGCCCGTGGGCTGGGGCGCCCAGGTCGTGGTGAACGGCGGCGGCAACGTCTTCCACACCACCCGTTCCTCCAACGGGAGCTGGACCGGCTTCGGGAACGTGGAGAGCGCCGCGGGCGACATCGGCGGCGTCCAGTCCATCGCGGACGCCGGCATCAACGGCGACACCCACGTGCTCGCCGTCGGCGGCGACGGGAACATTTACCACACCATCCGTCACTCCGACGGCAACTGGGACCGCTTCACCGACATCGGCCCGCAGACCAACAAGCTGGGCAACGTCACCAAGGTCTCCGCGGTCTCGATCGGCGGTGACCTGCACGTCGTCGCCGTCGCCGACGGCAAGCTCTTCCACACCGCCCGGCTCGCGAACGGCACCTGGCTGCGGTTCGGCGACATCACCCCGGCGGGCGGCGCCGTGACCAGCGCCTCGGTCGCGAGCGTCAACGGCGAACTCCAGGTCGTGACGGTCTCGGGCGGCACGGTCTACCACGCCATCCGCGCCGTCAGCGGCTCCTGGTCGGGTTGGGGCAACGCCTACGACGCCGCCGGGAACATCGGCCCCGCGCAGGACGTGGCGGTCGCCGGCACCGGCACCGACGCGCAGATCGTCGTGGTGAACAACAACGGCCAGCAGTTCCACGGCATCCGCTACGGCAACGGCACGTGGCAGCCGTTCGCCGAGCTCGCCCCCGTGATCGGCTCGTTCAACGCCAACCGGGTCAGCGCGGCCAACATCGACGGCGAGTTCCAGGCCGTCTTCATCACCAACGACGACCGGATCATGCACACCATCCGTGACGGCTCCGGCAGCTGGGACCCGGCGGCCCCGATCCAGCTGAACGGCGTGAGCGGCAACCACTACGCCGTCTCCATCGGCGGCACCTACAACTGACCGCCCCCGCCCGCCGGTTCCACCCGCCGGCCCACCGCTGCCCCGCCGCGGTGGGTCGGCCCCCTTGTCGCAGCCGAGCACCGCCCCCGGCCCGGCGAGCAGCCGTCACCGCCCGCCCCGACGCCCCGTCGCAGCCCTGAGGGCGGCACGCCCGGGCCCGCCATCGGCAAGATCGCGAAGCCGCCGTCCGGGCGCCGCCCGACCCGCTACACTGAGCCGGTAGCGGCTTGCCCTCGGGCCGGCCGCCCCGGATCCGCTTACGGGATGCAGTCGCTCCCCGGCGGATCCTCGCCTCAGTAGCTCAGGGGATAGAGCACGGCTCTCCTAAAGCCGGTGTCGCAGGTTCGAATCCTGCCTGGGGCACCACCACGCGTGGCCGCAGGCCCCCGCCCACCAGGGCGGGGGCCTGCGGCGTTTCCCGGGCCGGGCCCGGCTCAGGCCAGGGCGAAGAGCGCGCGCGGGGCAGTCGGGCGGGCGTTGGCGGCGGCCAGGTCGGCGAGCATGGTCTCGCTCTCCCGGGCGGCGCGCAGGACGGCCGGGTCGAGGTCGACGACGACGAGTTCGCGCCGGTCCTCGCCCGCCTCGGCGAGCAGCCGGCCGTCCGGGGCCCACACCGCGCTGCCACCGCAGGTGTGCCAACCGCCGGTGTGGCCGATGTGGTTGGCGAGCACCGTGTAGAGGGTGTTGTCGAGCGCGCGGGCGGGGAACCAGGTGCGGGACTCGTGGTGGCCGTGGCCGACGCTGAACAGCGCGCCGACCAGGTAGGCGTGGCAGCCGTCGAGCGCGGCGGCGCGGGCGTGCTCGGGGAAGCCCGAGTCGTAGCAGACGCCGAGGCCGAGCCGCCAGCCGTCCAGCTCCAGGGTGCAACCGGCCGCCCCGGGGCGGTAGTAGCCGCGTTCGGCCTTGAACAGGTGCTGCTTGTCGTAGCGGGTGACGAGGCCGCCGTCCGGGCCGAGGACGAAGGCGGAGACCCGCAGCTCGTCGCCCACCTGCGCGGCGGCGCCGACGATCGCGGCGGTGCCGGTCGCGCGGCAGGCCTCGGCGATCGGCGCGAGGCGCGGATCGCCGGGCTGGACGGCGCACTTGAGCGGGTCGGTGCGGATCAGCTCGGGCTCGTAGCCGGAGAGGAACTTCTCGGCGAACAGCACCAGGCGGGCGCCGGCCGCGGCGGCCTCGCGGACCAACTCGGCGGCCTGGGCGGCGTTGGCGGGTATGTCGCCGGCCACGGCCTGGGCCTGGACGGTGGCGAGCCGCAGTGGGCGCTCGGGGTGACGGACGGCGACGGCGGGGACCGGGTCGGGAGGCATGGCCGTCACGCTAGCGGACGGCTTCGGGCAGTCCCGGACGACCCTGTACCGGCCCTGGGCGGCCCCGGACGACCGCACGCGGATGCCGGTGGTCTCAGTGGACGGCCTCGTCCGGGTGGTCGGTGGCGGCGTCGCCCAGCGGGTCGGTGCCGCGCGGCGACCGGACCGACGGCACGGTGATCCGCTGGACCCTCGGCCGGGTACGCCAGTTGACCCGCCGTACGTCGCGGGCCAGCGCGCCCGGTCGCCAGAGTTCGACGACGGCGGTCACGGCGCCCAGCACGAACCCGGCGGCCAGCCAGCCGGCGACCACGTCGCTCGGCCAGTGGACCCCGAGGGCGATCCTGGTCCAGCCGATGGTCAGTACCGTCGCCGCCGCCACCGCGCAGGCGGCGATCCGTCCGCGTCGACGGACCCGGTACCAGACCAGGCCGACCAGCACCGCGCAGGTGATCGCCGAGGCCATGGCGTGCCCGGAGGGGAAGGCCGGGCCGCCGGCGTGCGAGACCGGGTCGGCGAAGGAGGGCCGTTGGCGGCCGACAGCCAGCTTCAGCGCCCACTGGCCGCCCCAGCCGACCAGGGTCTGGGCGGCCACCCAGCCGGCCAGGACCCGGGCGCCGATCAGCCACAGCCAGACGGCCGCGATGCCGAGCAGGGTGCGCATCGTGACCGTGCCGCCGATGTCGGAGAGCGTCTGCACCGAGGCGGTCCAGATCCGGTGCTGCCGGGCGAAGGTGTGCAGTTCGCCGATCCAGCTCTGGTCGAGCTGTTCCAGCGGATGCCAGTGCCGGGTCACCAGGGCGGCCAGGAGGCCGAACAGCGCGGCACAGACCACCGCGAGCGCCGAATCCCGAAAGAGGCGGCGGTGACGCGCAGTGACGGTGGTCGAGCTGTTGGTCAGGTGCATGGCTGACACCTTCCCAGTGTCCCGGGCCGATCAGGACCACGGGTGATAGCGATTCGGCATCGTTTGTGGGGAGAACCTGCGTGTGCCGGGGTGCGGGCGCCGGCGGAAGGCGGGGGCGGAAGGCGGGGGCGCGCGGGAACGCGCGTACCCGTTCGCGGGTTTCACCCTGTACAGCGGCCGGTGGGGCGGCGCGCGCGTGTGCGGGGCGTGACGAAAGTGCTCGAAAGCGGTCGCGAAAACGACACCGAAGGTGCTCGACCGGTCACTCGGTGTCCATAGCCGGGGTGAAAACCGGCAGCATACTGCATCGCGGGGAAGAATCTGAGTAACTTGGGAATGTTGTCCGGATTCTGTTCGTTGGATCGTTACGTGTGAGCCCCGCGGGGCCCGCATTTCTTGCCCTCTCGGGGGGCAGGCAGGCAGACCTCGGCAATTCCAGCAAAGGGAGCAAGCATGGCCACCCGTGCCGTCGTTCGCGACAGGGCCGACCGGACTCGCGCGGCCCGCCCGACCAACCTTGAGGCCGACCGCGACCTGGTCGGTATGTACCTCGACGAGATCGCCAGGACACCCCTGCTCGATGCCGCCGAGGAGGTCGAGCTCTCACTGCGGATCGAGGCCGGCGTGTACGCCCAGCACCTGCTGCAGGAGGGCGTGTTCCCCGACGGCGTGAAGCGCGAGGAACTGGAGGCGATAGCCGAGGACGCCGAGCGCGCCAAGGACGTCTTCATCCGCTCGAACCTCCGGCTCGTGGTGGCGGTCGCCCGCCGGTACCCGCGCAGTGGCCTTCCGCTGCTGGACCTCATCCAGGAGGGCAACGCCGGCCTGGTGCGCGCCGTCGAGAAGTTCGACTACGCCAAGGGTTTCAAGTTCTCCACCTATGCCACCTGGTGGATCCGGCAGGCGATCACCCGGTCGATCGCCGACCAGTCCCGCACCATCCGGCTGCCCGTGCACCTGGTCGAGGAGCTGGGGCGGATCCGGCGGGTGCAGCGGGAGAAGTCCAAGGAGCTGGGCCGGGAGGCCGAGCCGGCCGAGATCGCGGCCGAGCTGGACACCACCGAGGCCCGGATCAAGGACGTGCTGGACTGGGCCCGCGACCCGGTCAGCCTCAACATGGCGGTCGACGACGAGGGCGAGACCCAGTTCGGCGACCTGGTCGAGGACACCGGGGCGACGTCCCCCGAGGACGCCGTGATGGTCATGCTCCGCCGCGAGGAGCTGGACGGCCTGATCGGGCGGCTGGACGACCGCACGGCCTCGATCATCCGCTCCCGCTACGGGATGGAGGACGGCCGCGAGCGCACCCTCACCGAGGTGGGCAAGCAGCACGGCCTCACCCGCGAGCGGATCCGCCAGATCGAGAAGCACGCGCTGGCCGAGCTGAAGAAGATCGCCGACCACGCGGGCTTCGAGGCCGCCTGAGAACCCGAGCAACTGCCTGCGGCTCCATCCCCGCCCCGGGCCCTGGTGCGGAGCACTCCGCACCAGGGCCCGGGGTGTGTCGCGGGGCTCTTAGGCTGGAGGGACAGGACGATCCGGACGGCAGTCGACGGGAAGCGGAAGTGAGCAGGGTGAGCGAGCAGGGGCAGGCGCGGGAGCAGGAGCAGGGACAGGGGGAGCAGCAGGGACGGGAGGAGCGGCCGGCGGCGCCGAAGGCCCGGCTGGTCTTCCGGGACCCGCTGGACCAGCAGTCCCGGGACGACACCGACACCGGCTGGGGTGAGCGCCCCGGGGCGGGGGAGAGCGGTGGGCGGGGGCTGGACTGGTACCTGAGCCAGCGCCCGCCGCACCACGGGGACTGAGGCGTGGCGCTCAGCGCTGCGGGGCGACCAGCGCGTCGCGGATCTCGGTGAGCAGTTGGACCTCCTTGGCCTCGGCCTCCGCCAGCGTCTCGGCGGTGCTCTTCCGCCTGGCGGCCAGCCTGTTCATGGGCACGATCAGGACGAAGTAGACGACGGCCGCCGTGATCAGGAACTGCAGCAGGGCGCTGAGCACCGATCCCCACAGGATGAGGATTCCGGACGTGACCTCGCCGGTGGCGTTCAGCTCGCAGGGCCCCTTGAGGCAGGAGCTGTAGGACGCCAGGTCCTTCGTTCCGAAGACGCCGACGATCGGATTGATGACGCCCTTGACGAAGGCGTTGACGATGTTGGTGAAGGCCGCGCCGATGACGACGGCGACGGCGAGTTCGACGACGTTTCCACGCAGCAGGAATTCCTTGAAGCCTTTCATGCCGCCGTGAACGACGAAGTCGTTGCCCGGTTACGGGTGATCTTCCGTTGGTCCGGATTGACAACCCGTCCGGCTCACCGGGCCGCCCGGGGGCGGCGGCAGCCCGGCCCGCGCGGGCCCGACCGCGAGCGCCGCGGCCACCGCGAGCAGCACCAGCGAGGGCACCCCGGCCCGGCGCCGTACGGCGTGCCGCCAGCGGTGCCACCCGCCGGCCCCGCGCCGGATCGGCGGGAAGCGCGGCACCTCCCGCCGGGGCGGTACAGCGGGTGCGGGCAGCGGTACGGAGAGGCTCATCGTCGTCATGGTCACCACCGAGGTCGTGGGGGGGGCGCCCCTGTGCGGGCCGGTCGTTCTCCGGCGACCCCTACGATGTGCGCCGCGCCCCGCCCCGGAAAGCCGTTATCCGCAGCCTGTGGACAACTCGGGCCCTGTGGATGAATTCGCACACCCGCACGAGTGCATCCGGCCCGCCCGGGCTGACGAACCGGGGCGGCGAGTGGTGACAGCGAGCAGGGACGACGAAAGGCCCGCCGCCCCGCGAAGAACGCGGGGCGGCGGGCCTTGTCGATGCGCTGTGTGCGTCCGGCGCCGAGGTCAGCTCGCGGCCGGAGCCGGGCTGGAGGAGCTGGAAGAGCTCGAAGAACCGGAGGACGAGGACGTCGAGGACGACGCCGGGGTCGAGCCGGACGACGCCGCCGAGGAGCTACCGGAGGAGCCTGCGCCCACCGTGCTGCTGGAGGACGAGCGGCTGTCGGTGCGGTAGAAGCCCGAGCCCTTGAACACGACGCCCACGGCCGAGAAGACCTTGCGGAGCCGTCCCTGGCAGTCGGGGCACGTGGTCAGCGCCTCGTCGGTGAACTTCTGCACCGCCTCCAGGCCGTTGCCGCACTCGGTGCACTGGTACTGGTACGTGGGCACTTGTCTTCCTCCTGGCACTCTCGCCTGATGAGTGCTAACGATGGTCAATGATGCGGCATTCCGCTGAATCAGTCCAGCGACTCCGATGTGAGATGAGCCGTGGCCGAGCCGCGAACGCTCTTCCACCGCGGCTTCGCGCGGTGCGCCACCGCGTGCCCGCTCAGCCCTTGGCCGCGCCCACCAGCTGCGCCGCGGCGCCGCGCTCCGGTGCGGCCGCGACCACCTGGCCCGGCCCGCCCGGAGCGGTCAGCAGGTGGCGCAGCGACACCAGCGCGATCAGGCCCAGGCCGGCGCCGGCCACCGGCACCAGGAACCCGCTGGACGGCCCGTGGCCGTCGATCAGCTGCCCGGCGATCATCTGGCCGACCGCCAGGCCGAGGCCGATGGCGCCGGTCAGCCAGGTGAACGCCTCGGTCTTGGCGCCGTCCGCGACGAGGGTCTCGACCAGGGTGTAGCCGCTGATCAGGGTCGGCGCGATGGCCAGGCCGCAGACCAGTCCGGCGGCGGCGAGCGCGACCAGGTTGGGCATCGCCCACAGCGTGGAGCAGCCCAGCACCAGCAGGGCGTAGCTCATGACCATCCGCTGCTGCACGGACCGCCGCCAGGCGATCACGCCGTACAGCACGCCGGCCACCATCGAGCCGCCGGCGAAGATCCCGTACACGGTGCCGGCGGCGCCGTGCTGCCCGACCGAGTCGGCGAAGGCGTTCACCGAGACCTGCATGCCGCCGAACACGGCGCCCACCCCGAGGAAGGCCCCGGCCAGCAGCCGGACGCCGGGGGAGGCGAGCGCGGAGGCGCGTCGCACGCCGGGCTGGGGCAGTGCCCGGGCGGGCGCGGTGCGCCGCTGGGCGGCGAAGGCCAGGCCGCCGACGAGGGTCAGCGTGGCCTCGGCGATCAGTCCGGCCGAGGGGCTGACCGTGGTGGCGACGGCGGTGGCCAGGATCGGGCCGATCACGAAGGTGAACTCGTCCGTCACGGACTCGAAGGCGAACGCGGTGCCCACCTTGGCCGCGGACGAGGCGGACGCGCCGTCCGCGGTGAACTCGGCGATCCAGCGGGCCCGGACCATGGCGCCGATCTGCGGAACGCTCGCGCCGGCCGGGACGGCGGCCAGGAACAGGCTCCAGGCCGGTGCGTGGCCGAGCGCCAGCGCGATCAGCGCGCCGACCGAGGCCGCGTGCACCACGACGGTCGGGACGAGGACGGCGGTCTGGCCGTACCGGTCGGCGAGCCGGCCGGTCTGCGGGCCGATCAGGGCCTGGGCGACGGCGGCGACGGCCGCGACGGTGCTCGCGGTGCCGTACGAGCCGTGGGTGTCCTTGACGAGCAGCAGGATGCCCATGCTGAGCATCGCGTACGGCAGCCGCGCGAGGAATGCCGGCGCCAGGAACGTCCAGGCGCCGGGCGTGCGCAGCAGTGCGCCGTATCCGACCCGCACGGGGGCGGGGGCGCCGGCGGCATCGGCGGTGCCGTCGGCGGGGGTGGCGTTGGCGGTGTCACGCGGGGTCGCGGTGTCCGCGGGGTCGTCGACCGTTCGGCGGGCCGTCACGGTCGGTCCTTCCTGCTGCCTGGTAGCGCGGCAGGGCATGGGGTGGCCCCGACGGCGCCGAGAGTCGTCCTCTCGCGCGTCGACCGGGGTAGATACCGGGCCGGACCGGCGTGGTGGCCGAGGTCCGGACCGCGGCCGCCGAACGGTCGCGCCAACTCTGCTTCAGGCAGATGCTGGGTGTGATCTGACCATCATACATATACGCGCGTAGATGTCGCGCGCATCCCCAGACTACAAGGCACGTCCAAAACTGTCCTGCCCATCGAAGGTGAACAGCGGGTGAGGCCTTCCGGTCTTCCGGTCACCACCCGCCGCCCACCCGCCGGGCTCACCGCCCGTGCAGCCACCCCGCGAGCTTGCCGCCCTTGTCCACGGCCCGCAGCCGCCGCTCGGCCGCCTCGCCGACCTCGTCCGTGGTGACCACTAGCAGCTCGTCCCCGCCGCGCAGCACCGTCGCCTTGTCCGGCACGAAGGAGCTGCCCTCCCGCACCACCAGGGTGACGGCGGCCCCCTTGGGCAGCCGCAGCTCGCTGACCTCCACGCCGGACATCCGGGAGCCGGGGGAGAGCGTGACCGACAGCAGGTGCCCGTGCAGCTTCTCCAGCGGGGCGGACTCGATGTCCAGGTCCTGGCCCATCGAGCCGTCGCCGATCCGCAGCTGCTTGGCCACCCAGGGCAGGGTCGGGCCCTGGAGCAGGGTGAAGACGACGACCAGGATGAAGACGATGTTGAAGACGTCCTGGGCCTTCGGCGCGCCCGACACCAGCGGGATGGTCGCCAGCACGATGGGCACCGCCCCGCGCAGTCCGGCCCAGCTGAGCAGCGCCTGCTCCCGGCCCGGCACCTTGAACGGGGTCAGCGTCAGCACCACGGACAGCGGCCGGGCCAGGAAGACCAGCACGCCGCCGATCACCAGCGCGGGGACCACCGCGGAGCCCATGGTCTCGGGCGTGCAGAGTAGGCCGAGCAGCACGAACATGCCGATCTGCCCGATCCAGGCCAGGCCGTCGGCGAAGCCCCGGACGGCCGGGCCGTGCGGCAGCTTGGCGTTGCCGAGGATCACCGCGCAGATGTAGACGGCGAGGAAGCCGGAGCCGTGCAGCAGCGCGCCGCCCGCGTAGGCGAGCACGGTCAGCGCCATCACGGCGATCGGGTACAGGCCGGAGGAGGGCAGTGCGACGTGCTTGATCCCGTACGCGCCGAGCTTGCCGACCGCGAAGCCGACCGCCGCGCCGATCGCCAGCTCGGCGATGATCGTGCCGACCAGGACGTACCAGGAGTCCAGCTCGCCGGTGGTGGCGAAGGCGACGACCAGGATGACCACGGGCGCGTCGTTGAAGCCGGACTCGGCCTCCAGCAGGCCGGTGAGCCGGTGCGGCAGCGGGACCATGCGCAGGACGGAGAAGACGGCGGCGGCGTCGGTGGAGGAGACGATCGCGCCGAGCAGCATCGAGGTCCGCCAGTCCAGGCCGACCAGCCAGTGCGCGCCGGCCGCGGTGACGAACACGCTGACCCCGACGCCGACGGTGGCGAGCACGGTGGCGGCCGGCATCACGGGTCTGACCTCGCGCCAGCTGGTCTTGAGGCCGCCCTCGGCGAGGATCACCACGAGGGCCGCGTAGCCGAGCACCTGGGTCAGCTCGGCGTTGTTGAAGGAGACGCCGATGCCGTTCTGGCCCAGGGCGACGCCGATCCCGAGGTAGATCAGCAGGCTCGGTAGCCCTGAGCGGGTGGATATCCGCACGGCGACCACCGCGACCAGCAGGATCACGGAGAACTCGAGGAGGAGCTGGTTCAGGTGGTCGATGTTCACGCAGTGGCACCTCGTGCAGGCAGGGGCGGGCGGGGTGTCTGGTGGTGCTGGAGGGTGCGACCCGTTAAGAAGGCGTCAATGCTCCTGTTGCGGATCGTTACTCAGTCTAACATTTTGCCATATCTTTAGTTTCTTTTCCTCCCCGGGCCCCCAACCGCCGCTTCCAGGCCTCCTCGTTGACCTCCTCCGATCCCACGGTGAGCGTCCCCCGTGCACGCCGCTCGGCCGACTCGGCCTAATGTGGTGCCCTGTCACGGCCCCCGGCCCTGGACACGCCCGCCCGCCCCGAAGTCAGGACCGCAAGGACCCAGATGCCCCGCTCGAAGAAGTTCCGGCGCGCCCGTCTGATCGTGATCGTGCTGGTCGTGCTGCTGGTGGCCGGCGTCGGCTACGGCGGCTACCGCGGGGTCACCGCGGTCCGCGCGTCCTTCCCGGAGGTCGACGGCACCGTCAAGGTGGCGGGCATGAGCGCGCCGGTCGACGTCAAGCGGGACGCCAACGGCATCCCGCAGCTCTACGCCGACACCAACGAGGACCTCTTCCGCGCCCAGGGCTACGTCCAGGCGCAGGACCGCTTCTGGGAGATGGACGTCCGGCGGCACATCACCGCCGGCCGGCTGTCCGAGATGTTCGGCGACGGCCAGGTCGACACCGACGCCTTCATCCGCACCATGGGCTGGCGGCAGGTGGCGCAGAAGGAGTTCGACACCAAGCTGTCGGCCGACACCAAGAAGAACCTCCAGGCCTACGCGGACGGCGTGAACGCCTGGCTCGGCGAGCACCCCGGCGGCGAGAAGGCCTCGCTGGAGTACGCCCTGCTCGGCGCCGTCAACGGCGACTACCAGCCCGAGCAGTGGAGCCCGGTCGACTCGGTGGCCTGGCTCAAGGCGATGGCCTGGAACCTCTCCGGGAACCTCCAGGAGGAGATCGACCGCTCGCTGCTGGCCCAGGACTTCGGCCCGGACAAGATCGCCGAGCTGTACCCCGACTACCCGTACACCCGCAACGGCACGATCGTGAAGACCGGCACGGTGGCCGGCGACAACTACCGCCCCGCCGACGGCTCGCCCCCGTCCGGCGGCGGCACCGCCACCACCCAGGGCGCGGCCACCACCAAGGCGCTGCTCCAGGGCCTCACCGACCGGATCGACGGCATGCCGCAGCTGCTCGGCCGCCCCGGCCAGGGCATCGGCTCCAACTCCTGGGTCGTCGCCGGCACCCACACCACCACCGGCAAGCCGCTGCTGGCCAACGACCCGCACCTCGGCCCCGGCCTGCCCTCGGTCTGGTACCAGATGGGCCTGCACTGCCGCACCAGCTCGCCGGCCTGCCAGTACGACGTCTCCGGCTTCAGCTTCGCCGGCATGCCCGGCGTGATCATCGGCCACAACAAGGACGTCGCCTGGGGCTTCACCAACCTCGGCGCCGACGTGACCGACCTCTACCTGGAGAAGGTCACCGGCCCGGACACCTACCAGGTCGACGGCAAGGACGTGAAGTTCGACCTCCGCAAGGAGACCATCAAGGTCGCCGGCGGCGAGGACCGCACGATCACCGTCCGCACCACCCAGACCGGCGCCCCGCTCATCTCCGACCAGAGCACCGAGCAGCAGAACGTCGGCAAGTACGCCCCCAACGGCAGCGCCGCCCCCGACCGCGGCACCGGCGGCTACGGCGTCGCCCTGCAGTGGACGGCGCTGAACCCCGGCAAGACCATGGACGCGGTGTTCGAGCTGGACCGGGCCCGCAACTGGGACGAGTTCCGGGCCGCCGCCAAGGACTTCGCCGTCCCCGCGCAGAACCTGGTCTACGCCGACGCCAAGCACATCGGCTACCAGGCCCCCGGCGACATCCCGGTCCGCGGCAAGGGCGACGGCAGCTACCCGGCCCCGGGCTGGGACTCCACGTACCAGTGGAAGGGCTCGATCCCCTTCACCGCCCTGCCGTACAGCCTGGACCCGTCCGCGGGCTACATCGTCACCGCCAACCAGGCCGTGGTGGACCCGAGCTACAAGTACTCGCTCACCAAGGACTGGGAGTACGGCACCCGGGCCAAGGAGATCACCGACCAGATCGAGGGCCTGCTCAAGAACAACGGCAAGATCTCGCCGGACGACATGCAGACCATGCAGCTGGACAACACCAGCATCATGGCCAAGACGCTCGTCCCGCTGCTGCTCAAGCAGCAGATCGACGACCCGTACGTGCGCGAGGCCCAGGACCTGCTGAAGGACTGGAACTACCACCAGGACGCCGACTCGGCCGCCGCCGCCTACTACAACGGCGTCTGGCGCCAGCTGCTCAGCCTCGCCTTCGGCCAGAAGTTCCCGGCCGACCTGCGGGCCAAGGGCAACTGC
This sequence comes from Kitasatospora sp. NPDC056731, assembly GCF_040687675.1. Classification (NCBI taxonomy): domain Bacteria; kingdom Bacillati; phylum Actinomycetota; class Actinomycetes; order Kitasatosporales; family Streptomycetaceae; genus Kitasatospora; species Kitasatospora sp. NPDC056731. The sequence goes on along the minus strand of NZ_JBFBNR010000013.1, from coordinate 101,197 downwards.
CTGCTGGTCCGCCAGCAGGACGACCCGACCAGGCCGGACAGCTCCAGCAAGATCGTCACCGAGTGCGGCACCCGCGACCCGGGCAAGGCCCAGCCGGACGGCGGCGACCGCTGGACCGAGGTGGTCCGGCAGCAGCTGGACAAGCCGGACAGCTCCTGGTGGACGTACATCGACTCCCAGCACAAGGAGCAGAAGGGCCTGGACAACCTGCTCAAGGAGGCGATGAAGGACGCCCGGCAGGATCTCACCTCGCTGCTCAGCAAGGACATCTCCACCTGGAGCTGGGGCCGCCTGCACAAGCTGACCCTGCGCGAGCAGACCCTCGGCACCGACGACTCCTCGATCGCCTCCGGCGCGGTCCACCGGCTGCTCAACCGCGGCCCGTACCGGCTCTCCGGCGGCTCCGCGGCCGTCGACGCGGCCGGCTGGAACGCGGCGGCCGGCTACCAGGTGGACTGGATCCCGTCGATGCGGATGGTGATCGACCTGAGCGACCTCGACTCCTCGCGCTGGATCAACGTCGGCGGCGCCTCCGGCCACGCCTTCCACGACAACTACAACGACCAGACCGACCTCTGGCTCAAGGGCAAGCTGCTGACCTGGGCCTACACGCCGGACGCGGTCGAGAAGGCCACCAAGCACAAGCTGGTGCTCACCAACGGCTGACCCCGCACGACCCGCACGACCCGCACGACCCCGGCGGCCCCGCTCCCTCCCCGGAGCGGGGCCGCCGCCGTCTCACCCCAGCCTGCGCAGTCCGGCGGGCGTGACCGCCAGGTCCACCGGGCGGTCGTGCGGCTCGGCCGGCACCTCGTCCAGCAGCTCGTGCTCGTACAGCAGCACCGCCAGCACCGGCCGCGCGCCCGCCCGCCCCAGCCGGGCCAGCACCCGGTCGTAACTGCCGCCGCCGCGGCCCAGCCGCAGCCCCCGCCGGTCCACCGCCAGGCCCGGCAGCAGCACCACCGAGGCCTCCGTGACCGCCTCCGGGCCGAGCCTCGGGCCGACCGGCTCCAGCAGCCCGCGCCCGGTCGGGGCCAGCTCCTGCGGGCCCTGGTAGGCGGCCCAGTCCAGGTCGTTGTCGGGCAGCAGCACCGGCAGCAGGACCCGCACCCCGCGCGCCCGCAGCGCGTCCAGCAACGGCCTGGTCCCGGGCTCGGCGCCCACCGACACGTACGCGGCCACGGTGGTGCCCGGCGCCGCCAGCTCCCCGGCGTGCCCGGCCAGTGCGTGCGCGGCCTCCGCGCGCCCGTCGGCGGAGAGTGCGCGGCGCCGGGTCAACAGCCGTGTCCTCAGATCGCTCTTCTCGTTGTGCATCGGATCCTCCGCAACTCTGTGCCGTCGAGCTGTGCCGCCGACCGGTCTCGCCGACCCGGTCCCGCCGGCCGGCGCCATCGACGCGCAGAGCCTGACACGCGAAAGGCCGCCGCGATTGTCCACCCCGCTGCTGGTCCAGGCCCTGGCCGTGCTCAGCGCCCCCGCGCTGGCCGGCGCCACCGTGCTCGGGCTGCGGCTGCGCCGGGGCGGCGCCGAAGCCGCCGCCCGGCAGGAGCAGCTGCGCGAGCGGATCGCCGAACTGGAGACCCACTGCGCCGACCTGGAGCGCACCGCCTCCTGCGACCCGCTCACCGGCGTGTGGAACTACCGCCACCTGCAGCTCACCCTGGACCGCGAGATCGAGCGCGCCCGCCGCGCCGAGCGGACCGACCAGCCCGAAGGACCGCGCCCGCTGGCCGTGCTGCTGCTGGAGATCACCGGCTTCGACGCGGTCGTCGCCGAGCACGGCCGCGGCCGTGCCGGTGCGGTGCTGCGCGACCTCGCCCAGCGGCTGGCGATGGAGATCCGCCGCGCCGACACCCTCGGCCGCTACAGCGGCGAGGAGTTCCTGGTGGTGCTGCCGGACACCGGCGCCGAGGGCGCCGCGCAGGTCGCCGAGCGCCTGGTCTGGTCGGTCCGCCGGCACCTGCTGCTCGACTGGTCCTCCGGCCCGCGCGAGTCCCGCCCGGCGCACGGCAACGGCCTCACCGCCGCCGTCGGCGTCGCCGTGCTGCCCGAGGACGGCACCCACGCCGCCGTGCTGCTGCGCGCCGCCGACCGCGCGCTCGCCGAGGCCAGGGCGGCCGGCGGCGACTGCTGGCGGGTCCGCCCGGGCCCCGGCGACCGGTCGGCGGCGCGGCCGACCGCCCCGCCCGCCGCCGGTGCGCAGCCCAACGCGACTGCCGAGCGTGACCGTTCAAAAAAGCCGGGTAGTCTGTCGCCCTGTGCCGGCGGGGACCCCCTCGCCCAGCCGGTCAATTCCCATACGCCTGCCGCCGTGGCCGGGCCCCGCGACGTGCTGTCCTAGCCGTCGACCGCGCTCGGCCGGGCGAAAACGTGCCTGAGTAAGGTAAACGCATGACGACGACCAACTCCCGAATCCCGGTAACCAAGGCCGTGGTACCCGCGGCCGGACTGGGCACCCGCTTCCTCCCGGCAACCAAGGCCACTCCGAAGGAGATGCTGCCCGTCGTCGACAAGCCGGCCATCCAGTACGTCGTCGAGGAGGCCTCCTCCGCGGGGCTGTCCGACATACTGATGGTCACCGGCCGTAACAAGCGGGCCCTGGAGGACCACTTCGACCGCGCGTACGAGCTGGAGGAGCTGCTCGCCCGCAAGGGCGACGAGGACCGCCTGCGCCGGGTCCGCGAATCCGTCGAGCTGGCCAACATGCACTACGTCCGCCAGGGCGACCCGAAGGGCCTGGGCCACGCCGTCTCGGTCGCTGAGCAGCACGTGGCCGGCCAGCCCTTCGCCGTCCTCCTCGGCGACGACCTGATCGACCCGCGCGACCCGCTGCTCGCCCGCATGATCGAAGTCCAGCAGGAGCTCGGCGGCTCGGTCGTCGCCCTCATGGAGGTCGACCCCTCCCAGATCCACCTCTACGGCTGCGCCGCCGTCAAGGCGAACGGCTTCGGCGAGGACGTCTTCCAGGTGACAGACCTGGTCGAGAAGCCCGAGACGAACGAGGCCCCCTCGAACTACGCCGTCATCGGCCGCTACGTCCTCGACCCGCTGGTCTTCGACGTGCTGCGGGAGACCCCGCCCGGCCGCGGCGGCGAGATCCAGCTCACCGACGCCCTGCGCGAGCTGACCACCCGCGACCCGGAGGCCGGCGGCCAGGTCCACGGCGTCCTCTTCAAGGGCCGCCGCTACGACACCGGCGACCGCGCGGACTACCTGCGCGCTATCGTCCGACTGGCCTCCGAGCGCGAGGACCTCGGCCCGGAGTTCCGCTCCTGGCTGCGCGAGTTCGTCGCCTCCGAGCTGCAGGACTGACACGACGACAGAGAGCGAGCCGCCGATGACCGGGTCCACCCACCACACCACCGGATCCGCCGCAGCCTGCTGCGACGGAACCACGGACCCGGCACCGGCGGCCCCCCGCCTCTGGACGGTGGACGAACACCTCAGCGACGTCCTGGCCGCGGTCGGCCCGCTGCCCGCCATCGAGCTGCAACTGCTCGACGCCCAGGGCTGCCGGCTCGCCGAGGACGTCCTCGCCGACGGCGACCTGCCGCCCTTCGACAACAGCTCGATGGACGGCTACGCCGTGCGCACCGCCGACACCGTCGGCGCCACCGACCCGTACCCCTCGGTGCTCGCCGTCGTCGGCGACATCGCGGCCGGCGCGGGCGAACTGCCCCGGGTCGGGCCCGGCCAGGCCGCCCGGATCATGACCGGCGCCCCCGTCCCGCCCGGCGCCCAGGCCGTCGCCCCGGTCGAATGGACCGACGGCGGCACCGGCACCGGCGTGCCCGCCGACGCGATGACCGCGCCCGTCGAGGACGAGGAGGTCCGCGTCCTGCGCCCGGTCGCCGAGGGCGCCCACATCCGCCGCCGCGGCAGCGACGTCGCGGCCGGCACCAAGGTCCTGGGGGCCGGCACCCGGCTCGGCCCCACCCAGCTCGGCCTGCTCGCCGCGATCGGCCGCGCCACCGTCACGGTCCGCCCGCGCCCCCGGGTCGTGGTGCTGTCCACCGGCAGCGAGCTGGTCCAGCCCGGCGAGCCGGTCGGCCCCGGGCAGATCTCCGACTCCAACAGCTTCACCCTCACCGCGGCCGCCCAGGACGCCGGCGCCATCGCCTACCGGGTCGGCGCCGTCCCGGACCAGGCCGACCGGCTGCGCGCCGTCCTGGAGGACCAGCTCGGCCGGGCCGACCTGATCGTCACCAGCGGCGGGGTCAGCGTCGGCGCGTACGACGTGGTCAAGGAGGTCTTCGAGTCCTACGGCGGCGTCGACTTCCGCAGGCTGCGGATGCAGCCCGGCAAGCCGCAGGGCTTCGGCCGGATCGGCGGCCCGGCCGGCGTGCCGCTGCTCGCCCTGCCCGGCAACCCGGTCAGCGCCTACATCTCCTTCGAGCTGTTCGTCCGCCCGGTCATCCGCACCATGCTCGGCGCCGCCGACGTCCACCGCCCGGTGGTCCGCGCGCTCTGCCCGGCGGCGCTGCGCTCCCCGGCCGGCCGCCGGCAGTTCCTGCGCGGCCGCTACTCGGCGGCGGACGGCACCGTCGAGCCGGTGGGCGGCGCCGAGTCGCACCTGGTCGGCGCCCTGGCCCGGGCGAACTGCCTGATCACCGTCCCCGAGGCCGTCACCGCCCTGCCCGCCGGCAGCGAGGTCGACGTGGTCCTGCTCGGTCATTAGGTCCTGTCCGGCCGATCTTGCCGGGCCCGCGACTCTCCCCCAGCCTGGCGGCCGGGAGGTGCCCCCAGGCATCCCGCCTGGACGCACGCCCGAATCGCCCAAGTACGCCCAGTACGAGGACGATCCGGGCGCACGCCCAGCCGGGCGCCCAACGCCGCGGGCTGATCCGCCAAGATCGACCGGACAGGACCTGGGACATGTCCCGTGGACCAGGCCCCTCCCACGGGGTGGGGCGGGGGAGCTGTACGGTAGCGCGGTATTCCACCTGCGTGCCCCTGGAGCCACCCGTGACGACACCTCCCCCCGGCGACCGCCTCACCCACGTCGACGACCAGGGCGCGGCCCGGATGGTCGATGTCTCCGAGAAGGCCACCACCGCGCGCACCGCCGTCGCGGCCGGCCGGGTCCGGGTCTCCCCGAAGGTGGTCGAGCTGCTGCGCGGCGAGGGCGTGCCCAAGGGCGACGCCCTCGCGGTGGCCCGGATCGCCGGGATCATGGGCGCCAAGAAGACCCCCGACCTGGTCCCGCTCTGCCACCCCATCGCCGTCTCCGGCGTCACGGTGGACCTCACGGTCGCGGACGACGCCGTCGAGATCACCGCCACCGTGAGGACCGCCGACCGCACCGGCGTCGAGATGGAGGCGCTGACCGCCGTCGCGGTGGCTGGCCTCACCGTCATCGACATGGTCAAGGCCGTGGACAAGGGCGCCACCATCGAGTCCGTCCGGGTGCTCAGCAAGACCGGCGGCAAGAGCGGCGACTGGTTCGCGCCGGAGGCGGGCGAGTGAGCGGGCGGAACGGGTTCACCATCGAGGGGGCGGGCGCATGAGGGCGCTTGCGGTAACGGTCTCCAACCGGGCCTCGGCCGGCGTGTACGAGGACAGGGGCGGCCCGCTGCTGGTGGCCGGCCTGACCGCGATGGGCTTCACCGCCGACGGCCCCCGGGTCGTCCCGGACGGCGAGCCGGTGGAGGCCGTCCTGCGCGAGGCCGTCGCGGCCGGCTACGACGTCGTGCTCACCACCGGCGGCACCGGCATCTCGCCGATGGACCTCACCCCGGAGATGACCGCCCGGGTGATCGACCGGCAGGTCCCCGGCATCGCCGAGTCCATCCGCGCGTACGGCCGGGAGAAGGTGCCGACCTCGGCGCTCTCCCGCGGGCTGGCCGGGCTCGCCGGACGTACCCTGATCGTCAACCTGCCGGGCTCGACCGGCGGCGTCAAGGACGGCCTGGCCGTCCTCGAACCGCTGCTCGCCCACGCCGTCGACCAGCTCGGCGGCGGGGACCACCCCCGGCCGGACGCACCAGCTTCCGGGAGAGCGCACTGAACGCCGGCTGGCCGGTAGAACTCCACGAGGGGGAGGTCGTGCTGCGCCCGATCCGGGCCCGCGACCAGCGCGAGTGGCAGGAGGTCAGCCTCCGCAACCGGGACTGGCTGCGCCGCTGGGAGGCGACCGTCCCGCCCGGTCCGGCCGGGCAGGCCGCCGGGCCGCGCCCGACGTTCCGGCAGATGGTGCGCTTCCTGCGCGGTGAGGGCTCGGCCGGGCGGATGCTGCCCTTCGTCGTGCTCTACAAGGGCCAGCTGGTGGGCCAGCTGACCGTCGGCGGCATCACCTGGGGCTCGATGTGCTCGGCGAACGTCGGGTACTGGATCGACGAGGCGGTGGCCGGCCGGGGCATCATGCCGACGGCCGTGGCGCTTTCCGTCAACCACTGTTTCCGCACCCTCGGCCTGCACCGGATCGAGGTCTGCATCCGCCCGGAGAACGGTCCGAGCCGCCGGGTGGTGGAAAAGCTCGGCTTCCGCTCGGAGGGAGTCCGCCCGCGCTATCTCCACATCGACGGCGCCTGGCAGGACCACCTGGTGTACGCGCTGACCGCCGAGGAGGTGCCGGAGGGGATGCTGGAACGCTGGCGGTCGATCAGTTCAGGTCACGAGCCATGTAATTGAATATATGTTCGAATCAAATATCGATATGGCATCGCCGCGACGGCGGACTGGCACAAATACCGGCAAAATAGTCGGAGAATCAGCTTGATCACACGACACGCCGAGCCAAATTGCTGCCAGGCCTTCCCGGCGCCCGTACGGTGTGGGTCGTGAGCAGTAGCGGCCTTATCTACGCCGTCATCGTAGGGGCCTGGGCCGCCTATCTGGTGCCGATGTGGCTCCGCAGGCAGGACGAACTCAACGAGGCGCGCCCGACGGAGCGCTTCAGCACCGCCATCCGCCTGCTGGCCGGGCGTTCGGGGCTGGAGCGGCGGGCAGCCCGGGCCCTGGGCGACGAACCGCGTGACGACGAGCACAGCAGCGACGGCCCTCCCGGACGGGACGGGGCCGCCTCAGGCGACCCCGCGGCGGACTCCGCGCCGCCCGCCGTGGAGCCCGAGTCCTCGGCCTCCGTCGAGCCTCCACCCGCGCCGGTGCCGGTGTCCGCGCCCTCGCCCGCGCCCTCGCCCGAGCGGGGTGCCCGGGGAGAGCGTCCGGGCTCCGCGCCGCACGGCGGGGAGCAGCGCCGGGCCCGGCTGCTGGCGCGCCGGCGCCGGATGGTCACCGCCCTCTTCCTGGCCTTCGCGCTCGGCGCCGTGGTCGCGGCGGTGGCCGGACTGGCCTTCCTCTGGGTCCCGGCCGTCCCGGCGACCCTCCTCACCCTGTACATCGGCCACCTGCGCAAGCTGGAGCGCCAGCGCTACGAGGTGAAGCTCGACCGCGCCCGGGCTGCCCAGGCGGCCGAGCGGCTGCGCAAGCGCGAGCAGCAGCGCGCCGCGGCCCGGAGCGTCCCCGCCGAGGCCGTCGACACCCAGGCCCATACCCAGGTCCACACCCAGCCCCGCGTCCGGGCCCACGCCCCGGCCGCCGAGGGGCGGGCCGGACGCCGCCCGCACCTGCGGCTGGCCGCCGACCCCGGCGAGGCCGCCGTCTCCGCGCCGTCCGCCTCCGCGCCGTCCGCCTCAGCGGTGGCCGAGGCGACCGAGCATGAGGAGTGGGTCGACGGCATGCGCGAGCGCGGTGCGGCCGGCCCGGACTCCTGGGAGCCGGTGCCCGTCCCGCTGCCGACGTACGTCACGGCGCCGGTCGCCCCCCGGGTCTCCCGCGGCCTCGACCTGACGGCCCCCGGCACCTGGACCGCGGGCCGCCCCGCCGAGTCCGCCCGCAACACCCCGCTGTTCGACCAGTACGCCGAACCGTCGGCCACGGAGACCCGCCCCCGCGCGGCCAACGAGTGACCTCCCCGGCCCCCGGACCAGCACCGCGTCCCCGGGGGTGGTCACGGACCCCCTCCGGAAGGTGCTAGAGTTTCTTCTCGTTGGGGCTGTGGCGCAGTCCGGTAGCGCACCTCGTTCGCATCGAGGGGGTCAGGGGTTCGAATCCCCTCAGCTCCACCCAACGGGCCGTTCACGACTTCGGTCGTGAACGGTTCACGAAATCCCGTCCAGGGGGCAACTCTGGGCGGGATTTCGTGCTTTGTGGGTCTGGTCGAGTCTGGCTGTGGCCTGTGGGGAGGGTCACACTGCCTCGCGGGATGGCCGAGCGGAGCTGGCGGTGCGAGTGCGGGCATGGCGAAGTGGCCGTGGGACCGGAGGGTGTGCGGTCCCACGAGCCGGCGTCGTGTGCTCTGTGGCTGCTCTGACGGGCGGAGGGCTAGCCGAGTTCCGGTGGGTCCGTCCCAGGGCCTTCGCGGCCGGTGCCGGGCGTTGCGGGGAAGTGCCTGGTCGTGTTCGGGGGTACGTGCGGGTCCGGGGTGTCGGTGATGTCGGCGAGCGTGTAGCGGTCTTCGGCCCACAGGCGGCGCTCGCGCAGGTAGACCTCAATGGTGCGCAGGTTCTCGACCATCAGCTGAACCGCGCTGAGGAGCGTCTGGGCGACGCGTCCGCGGCTCTGGCGGAGCTCCCGTTTGTCGAGAAAGGTGTCGACGTTCTTGGCCCGGCCGTTGAGCCCCTCGACGTGGCTGCGCAGGCTCCGGAAGGCCCGCTGCCAGGCTGCGCGGCCCCAGGACAGGCCCTGACGCAGTTTCGGTGTGAGGTCGACGGGCTGAGGACCGCCGCGGCGGAGGCCGAGCAAGAGCTGTTCGACCAGAAGGCTCAGCGCGAGTTCCTGCGCCAGCTGCTCCTGGAGACACAGCAGGACCTCGACTCAACCGAGCAACGCATCGAGGATCTGGAGCAGCTGTGGAACTACCTCCACGGCTTCCTCGGGTCATCGCCCGAGGGCGATCCCACCCCCGCCGACGACCGCGATCGCGAACGGCCTGGAACTCGACCGGGCCGCCGTCGACGCCGGACTCACCCTCCCGTTCCACAACGGCCGCACAGAAGGCGTCAACACGCGAACCAAACGGATCATGAGGCAGATGCACGGCCGAGCCGGGTTCCCCCTGCTCCGCCACCGCATCCTCCTTCGGTGATCACTACAGAGCGCTACCACCGATTACGGGACAGAGCCTAATTCATGACACTCCCCACGAGCGGTGTCCATCGTGCGCGGCGCCGCCGTCGACGCGGTCATCGACGGATCCGAAGAGATCACTGAGCAGGCCTTGCGGCGCCACACGCACCGGCCCGCCCTCGGGCCCAGCGCGGCGCACACCGGCAAGGACCATGTTCAGTAGGCGATTCGTAGCCTTAGTGCCACTGCAGACCACGATGAACAGCCCACGCAGCCGGTACTGGTCAGCTCAGTCGAGGTGAAGTCGACATTAGGGAGCCAGCGATCCAGGTATCCGTCCACCAGTACCTGGGTCGCCCGTAGTTCGGCACCCATCAGATACGGAGACAGATCGCGTCGGCTCACCCACTCCATGCCGCCCTGGTTCCGCCGAAGCAGCCGGGACCAGGACGTGCGATCAGGAAGTGTTCCTCCTCGCACGCGGCTGAGCCGGCATCGGGCGCCGTGCGCTGGTGCCCCGTCACCGTGTCCCAGCGCACCGACGGCCAGCCGATCAGCTTCCTTGCCAGCCGCACCCGGCTGCCCGGCAGGACTCCGCCGGCTCCGCCGGCCGCACCGCTGTGCGAGGCACGTGCCACGCCTGTTCTCCCGGAAGCAGCGCGATCTCCTGCTCTGCGTCGATCGTCAACAGGCATACGTACCGGGTCGGTTGCAGCTCGTAAATGAGAGGCAGGCTCCTCAGCCTCCCCTGGCCGGTGGACAAGTAGCCACCTAGAGGTGGCCGGTCACACAGGTGGAGCAGGCGTGTGCCCTTCGGCCAATCCGCGTGCAGGTCGCTTTCGCGCGTGCCTTCGCCGGATGACCGCGATGTCGAATGCCGGCGAACTGGTTCGCATAGGGCAAACCCCGACCATGCGGGGTGACCGTCCGTCGGCAATGTGCCGTGGCCACCTCGTCGGACGTCAATCCGATGAGGTGGCCACGGCGAGTGAGCGTTTGTGTTGTTGGGACTTCGCGCTGGGGCTTGCGGAACCTTGTTCCTGGCGCTCAGTCAGGTTGTGCTCGTTACTACGGCTCCAGAGGATTTGTCGCTCGGGTCAGCTTCGTGCTAGAGGGTTCCACTTCTGTGCGGGGGTTCCGTTGCAGTCCCAGAGCTGGAGCCAGGCGGTGTTGGTGACGGTGCCGCCAGGGAGGTCGACGCAGCGGCCGGAGACGGGGTTGTAGAGGCTTCCGTCGGGCCTGGGGACGAAGGTCTGCTGCGGTGCACCGTTGCCGCAGTCCCAGATTTGCAAGGGGGTGCCGTTGGCGGTGCCGCGCCCGGTGGCGTCGAGGCATTTGCCGAGGGCGCGGAGGCTGCCGTCGGGCTTGAAGGTCCAGTTCTGAGCGGCGTTGGAGTTGCAGTCCCACAACTGGACGGCGGTGCCGTTCGCGGTGTTGGCGCCGGCGATGTCCACGCACTTGCCGCTCTGGGCGGTGTAGCTGATGGGGCTGTTCTCGGCGTAGGTGCTCAGGACGTTGACCCAGCCGTTGGTCCAGGTGAAGTAGGGGTCGGTGGTGGTGGAGTGGCCGGTGAAGGTCTGGATGACGCCGTTGGGGGTCAGGGCCCAGAGGGTGGGCGAACCGATGCCGGTGAGGTCGCCGTCGGAGCCGATGACGGGCCAGTTGTCGGTGGTGACGCCGTAGCCGATCTTGGTGTCGGTGGCGATACCGGTGAGGGCGGGGTAGTTGGTACTGTGCCCGAAGGGGCCGCTGACGGTTACGGTACCGGCGTTGAAGGTGTAGCCGCGTAGGTCGCCGTTGCTCTCATTGCGTGCCCACAAGCCGGGGTGGCCCTGGTTCGCCCAGTCGCCGGGGGAGATCAGGTCCCAGCCCTTCCAGCCAGTGGCGGCGAGCTTGGTGGGTGAGCCGAAGAGGCCATTGCCAACACTGGGGTAGAACCAGAGGGCGCCGGTGCCGTCCGGGCTCGTCTCGACGGTGAACAGGCCGGTGCGGTTGAGGAACTTCTTGCCGGTGTCGAGCTTGGTGGTGCTCGGGTCGCCGCTGGCGGCGATCTGCAGCGTGGTGGACCAGTCGGTCGCGTTATAGCCGGTGCAGTCCGTCAGCTTCGGGTCGCAGGCCGGCTTGGCCAAGGAGCTGTTGGCGTCGAAGACGCCGGTGACGCCCGCGTTTCCGGGGTTTTGGTAGTACCAGAGGTTCGTATCGCCGTCCTTGTGGACGATGAGGTCGTCGACGTTGTTGCCTCCGCGCAGGCTGCCGCGGTGGGTGGTGCGGTAGTTCGCCCATGAGTCGTGGCCAGGAGAGTTGGCCTTCGGGGCGGCCAGCGGCGCCTTCGCGGCAGTGGCGGGAATGCTGTAGGCGCGCAGGTCGCCGTTCGGGTCGGCGGTGACGATGTCGGGCAGGGCGTCGCCGGTGACGTCGCCGAAGGTCGGCGCGGGGCTGTTGGGGTTCCAGGGTGCGTAGAAGGCGTACTGCGCGACCGGCGACAGGTTGCCGGCGTTGTCCTCTGCCTGGACGTAGAGGACGTTGGTGCCCCAGCGTCCGGCCGTCACCGGGATCTGGCCGGTGGGCATGGAACTGCCGCACTGCCAGGTGGCGTCGACGAGCTGCGGGTCGAAGCTCCAGCGCAGGCAGACGGCTCCGGAGGAGTAGCCGCCGCTGGGGGCGGGGTCGTTCGCGGTGAACGGGACGCCGCCGCTCTGGCCGGCGTAGATCTGGGGCGTCTGGCCGTTGCCGGAGGGCGGGAACTGCTTGCTGGTGTCGGCGACCGTGGTGGGGAAGGTGACGGTCGGCGGGGTGAGGTCGACCTTGAAGTAGCAGGCCGGGGCGGAGGCGGACCAGGGGGTGTCGTCCAGGCCGTCGGTGGCCATCATGCTGTAGCCGTAGGCGTGGCCGTCCTGGATGACGTTGGCGGGTAGCTGGAAGCTGGTGGTACCGCCGTTGGCGACGGGGGCCGTCATGCCCTGCGCGACGTCGGGGACGCCGGACATGCTGTAGTCCCAGATGTGGTCCCAGGTCGCTACCTGGGCCTGGGTGGGGCTGCTGACGGTGGCGTTGAGCCAGACGGCGTTGTTCTGGGCGGAGCCGGCGCCGAGCCAGGCCCAGTGGTCGGCGTTGCTGTCGCCGCAGGACTGGTTCGTCCCGGCGGGGCTGACCGTGGTGGGGGCGGGCCACACCCCGGGGTTGGTGGGGACGTTGGGCACCCGGTCGTACATCACGGACAGCGCGGGCTGGTAGGTGAACCGCTTGAAGGCGTACTGGTTGCTCTCGTCGCCGTAGAGGCCGAAGGTCAGCTGGCCGTAGTTGACGTACTGCTTCATCGCGCCGGTGATGTCGAACTGGAACGGCACGTTGTCGTGGCACGTGCCGTGGCCCGAGCCGCCGACCATGGCGGTGGCGCCGAGCTGACCGCCCTGCTGTCCGGGCTGGTTGGACCAGGCCGTGCCGTTGCCGATCGGCCCGTTGGTGACGTAGAGGTTGAGCGGGTAGGTCTGGGTGCAGGACCAGTCGGCGGAGACGTACTCCTGCATGGTCATCGTCGCGGAGTGGATGACCGCCCCGCCGAGCGAGCTGATGTCGAACTGGTAGAAGCTGCGCTCGATGTCGGCGGGTGAGCAGCTGCCGCCGTTGGGGTAGTAGCCGCACTTGCCGACGCCCGGGTGGTCGGAGTCCTTGGGGCCCTGGCGGTTCCAGTTGCCGGGGCTGTCGTGGGCGGACTGGACCCAGGTCCAGGAGTTGCCTGTCAGGGTCCAGGGCAGGTAGTCGGGGTCGATGTAGTACGGGGCGGTGCCGTGGGCCAGGAGGTCCTGGTCGGGGGTCAGGTCGATGCCGTTGTCGTCGGCCTTGACCGGCATGGTGGCGACCCTGGAGGCCGTCCCGGGGCCGGTGTCGGAGCCGACCGCAGGGGTCTGGCCCGCGTCCGTCGGCGCGGGGGCGTTCGCCGTGGCCGCCCTGAAGGCCAGGGCGGTCTTCGTTACGGGCGCGGGGGCGCTTGGGGCGGGTGTGGCGGGTGCGGTGGTGCTGTCCCACATTTGCGGGGTGCGGGAGACCCAGCGGGGCTTGCCGTCGCCGCCGACGACGGTGACGTTGCCGTGCTCGTCGCTCTTGACGCTGACGCCGTCGAGGGTGGTCCCGAAGTGCAGGTTCTTCAGCATTGGGTTGGCAGCCGCTGCCTGGGTCCTGACGACCAGGACGGTGCTCAGCCCGCCGAACTTCGTGGCGGTGACCTTCAGGTCGATGTCGGAGGCGACGGACGGGTAGACCACGCTGTCACCGCTGACGGTGGGCGCGGGCAGTGCGAACGGTGCGGACAGCGCAAGCTTCTTCCCGTCCGCACTGGTCATGGTCGCCAGCGGCCCGTTTCCGCCCTTGGACAACGCCAGTTGCCACGCCGCGGACTTGGGCGAGAACGTGCCGTCCGGATTGGCCGCCAGGGTGGCGTCCAACCCCTGCCAGGCGCCGCCTCGGCGCACACGCTGCTGCTCCAGGTGGTTGGTGAGCGCGAGGTGCCCCTCGGGGGTGGCGACGGTCTCGCTGTACTCGGTCGTGAGCGAGTCAACCGGGACGTTCTTTTGCGTGGCCTTGGCCTCGGCCAGGGCCTTCTCGGTCGCATTGGCGGGTGGCCGTTCCTGCAACTGCTTCGCGGTGGCGGCATCGATCGCTGCCTGCGACGGCACGGTCGGCGCGCCATCGGCGTGGGCATCGAGCCCTGACAGACCGGTCGCAAGCGCCAGAACGGCTGCTGCGGTCAATGCCCTGAGTGGCACACCGCTGTAACGGCGTTTTCTGTTCAAAACGGGAATCTCCCCCCAAAGGAAACGGTAGACCTGGATTAACTCAGGACAGAGGCAACGTAGGGGGAGGCAATGACATCGGCCAGTTCAATTCGACGCCGAAGTCCAGACTTGTATCGATAAGGCCGATTCGTGGACTCTCGTGAGAGTCCTCACCAGTCACGATGTCTTGACGTTCAGTCACCAGCGGACGCTACCATCCGTCAATTCGGATACAGGACGTGCCTCCCGTATTTGGGGGGCTCAAAAGCTGCGTGGGGGTAAATAGCATGCCATTTGGACGACCACCGATTTCCGGGAGCAAAAGGGGCAGGAGGGGGAGACTGTGTGGACGGCTGGCGGCCGTCACGACGGCTGCTGTCCTCGGCTCGATGCTCGGTCCGCTGCCGCTCGCGGCAGCGGACGGGCCGGACTACTCACGCAAGTGGTCCCCGCCGAATACGGCCCTGCCGACGACTCCGTCCGTGGCGGGAAAGGACGCCGCACCGGTGGCGGCCCCGAAGCCGGAGCACCCGGTGCCGCCGACCTGGCAGCCGCCGGCCGCCACCGCTTCGAAGCCGCACCCGCACGGCACGGCCGACGTCGTGCTCGGGGCCGCGCCGACCGCCGGTGCGCAGACGGCCCAGGCACAGCCGGACGGCACGCCGCCGCCCGTACCCGCCGGCGACCCGGCCCAGGCGCAGAACCTGCCCGTAACCATCGCCCCGCTGGCCGCGACCCCCGGCGACCAGGCCGCCGCGCCGGCCGCCGCGCAGAACGTGCGGGTGGACGTGGCCGATGCCAAGACCACTGCGGCCGCTGGCATATCGGGCCTGGCTCTCTCCCTCTCCCGCACCGACTCCGCCCCCGGCAGCCGGGTCGAGGTGGCGCTCGACACCACGCAGCTCGGCGCTGGTATCGGCGGCGACTGGGCCTCCCGTGCCCACTTGGTGGAGCTGCCGGCCTGCTCGCTGACGACGCCCCAGGAGCCGGGCTGCCTCGCGCAGCAGCCGGTCCCCTCGCACTACGACCCGGCCACCGAGAAGCTGGTCGCCGACGTCACCCTGCCGGCGAGTGGCACGCACAAGGGTGCCCTGCCGCGTGGTGCTGCGAACTCCGCGGCGCGGGCCGACGCGCTCGCCACGGCCGCCGCGCCGATGGTGCTGGCCGCCGTCAGCGGCTCCTCCAGCGGCGCCGGCACCTACGCGGCCACCAATCTGAACCCGTCGCAGGCCTGGACCTCCGGCGGCTCCTCGGGCTCGTTCACCTATAGTTACCCGATCGCTTCGCCGCCCACCCTCGGTGGCGCAACGCCTCAGGTCGCGCTCTCCTACAACTCCTCCTCCGTGGACGGCCTGACCTCCTCCACCAACGCCCAGGCGTCCTGGATCGGCGACGGCTGGAGCTACAGCCCCGGCTACGTGGAGCGCTCCTACCAATCCTGCAACAACGACGACATCACCAACTCCGGGGACGACTGCTGGGCGGGCGCCAACCTGACCCTGTCCCTGGGCGGGCACTCCGGCGAACTGGTGCCGGACGACGCGAGCTGCCAGGCGAACGCCCCGGGCACCACTGAGCAGTCCAACTGCACCTGGCGGCTGAAGAGCGACGACGGCATCAAGGTGCAGTTCCTGACCGGCGCCACCAACGGCACCTGGAACGGCTCCTACCTCAAGGTGACCGACACCGCGGGCAACGCCTACTACCTGGGTCTGAACCATCTGCCCGACGCGAACGGCAACCCGACCGGCACCGGTCCGGCCAGCAACTCGGCCTGGACGGTCCCGGTCTACTCGCCCAAGAGCGGCGATCCCTGCTACGACAGTTCCAAGGGTCAGAGGTCCTGGTGCAACGCGGGCTGGCGGTGGAACCTCGACTACGTCGTCGATCCGCACGGCAACCTGACCACCTACACCTACGCCCCCGAGACCAACTACTACGCGCTCGGCGGCGGCCAGAACAACGGCACCGGGAGCAACACTGCCTACACCCGATCCGGCGTGCTCACCGCGATCGGCTACGGCCAGCGCCTCTCCGACCAGCTCGGCGCGGGCGGCAACTACCAGGCCGCGGCCCAGATCGTCTTCAACTCGGCCGAGCGATGTGTCACGTCGACGACCGCCTGCGACCCGTCGCAGCGCACGAAGGCGAACGCGGCCAACTGGCCGGACGTCCCGATGGATGAGCAGTGCGACGCCACGGGCTCCTGCACCAACTACCAGCCGACTTTCTGGACCAGCAAGTGGCTGACCGACATCACCACCCAGATCCGGTCGAGGGGCACGTACATCCCGGTGGACGGCTACGCCCTAAACCATCGCTTCGTCAACGTGCAGAACGCCACCGAGAACACCCAGGTCCCGTGGCTCGGCTCGGTCCAGCGCACCGGGCAGGACTCCACCGTCGCGGGCACCTCGGTCTCGCTGCCCGCGGTCAGCTTCACCGAGCAACTGCTGCCGAACCGGGTGGACGGCACCAACCTGATCCCCGCCCGGCCGGCGTTCAACCGCCCGCGCATCCAGCTGATCACCACCGAGACCGGCGGCACGATCGGCGTCAACTACGCCCAGTCGGCCTGTTCACGGGTGAACAACATCATGCCCGCCACGGCCGACACCGACACGCTCTCCTGCTACAACGTCAAGTGGCATCCGTCGACGGAGCAACCGAATGCCCAGCCGATCGACGACTGGTTCTTGCGCTACCCGGTGAGCACCGTGACGGTCAACCCGAACACAGCCGGCTCCATGCCGCAGACCACCGCCTACAGCTACGGCAACGCGGCCTGGCACCGCAACGACTCGCCGATGGTCAAGGACATGGACCGCACCTGGGACCAGTTCCGCGGCTACGCCTCGGTGACCACGGTCACCGGCAGCGGCAACGACGGCCCGCAGATGCAGAGTTCGAGCACCTTCCACCAGGGCATGGACGGCGACCTGCTGAGCGGAGGCGCGGCCCGCAGCGTCTCGGTGGCGGGACCGAAGAGCGGCTCGGTGACTGACTCCGACTGGCTCTCCGGCTGGGCTCTGGAGACCGACACCTACTCCGGTGCCGGCGGCTCGATCACCTCCTACACGGTGAACACCAGCAGCGGTCCGAGCACCACCGCGACCCACAGTCGCGGCAGGCTGCCAGCCCTGATCGCCCGCTACGCCTCTACCACCGCGGCCAACACGGCCAAAGCGCTGAAGGTGGACGGCACCTGGCGGACCACCAGCACCACCACGACCACCGACCCCGCGCACGCCAACCGCGTGCTTACCGTCCTGAACAGCGCGGACGGGCTGCCGGACAGCTGCGAGCGAGACTCGTACGCGGCCGGCTCCGACCCGCAGATCTCCTCGCTGCCCTCCGAGCAGCAGACCGTGTCGGGTAGCGGCGCCTGCACCGCAACCCCGACCGCGTCCAACACGGTGACCTGGACCCGCTCGTTCTACGACGGCCAGCCGCTCAACCAACTCGGCACCGCCCACGATGTGACCAGTGCCCAGGCCGTGGAGAGCGTCGACGGCTCGGGCAACCCGACCTTCACCACCTCGGCGATCACCACCTACGACGCCTACGGACGCTCGGCCACGGTGACCGACCCGAACCACACCGACAACACGCACAGCGGCGTCACCTTCACGACGGCGTACTCCTCGGCGAACCCGGGCGAACTGGCCAACTCGATGACGGTGACCACCCCGGCGCCCGCCGGCGCCCCGGACGCGCAGAGCGCGGGCCGGATCACCACCACCACCATGGCTCCCGGGCGCGCCCTGCCGCTGGTGGTGACGGACCCCAACGGGCGGGTCACCACCAAGGCGTACGACGCACTCGGCCGCCTCGCCGCAGTCTGGCAGCCGGGCCGGACCACCGGCCAGAACGCCAGCAAGACCTTCGCCTACTCGGTGCCCGGTGTCGTGAACAACGCGGCGGTTCCGCCGACCGTCACGACCAAGAGCCTGCTGTCCAACGACACCTACACCACGTCGATCCAGATCATGGACGGCCTGGCACGGACTGTGCAGGTACAGGCCGACCCAGCGATCTCGGCCTACCAGGGCCGCATGATCACCGACACGAACTACGACTCGCAGGGCCGTACCATGCGCTCCAATGCGGCCTGGTACAACAACGACGCCGCACCCAGCACCACGCCGTTTCTGACCACCACGCAGAAGGTCCCGGCACAGACCTACACCGTCTTCGACGGCCAGAGCCGACCGGTCACCACCCAGTTCCTGGCCTACGGAGTGGTGCAGACCACCACGACCACCGGCTACCCGGGTGTAGACCGTACCGACGTCACCCCGCCGACCGGCACCACGCCGACCAGCACGGTGACCGACGCCCGCGGCAAGGTGGCGCAGATCTGGCAGTACCGCACCGCCGCCGCCACGGGCAAGCAGTCCGACGCGGACGTCACCGTGTTCACCTCCACCCCCAGCGGCAAGCCGGCCACCCGGACCGACTCGGTAGGCAACGTCTGGAGCTACGGCTACGACCTACGTGGCCGCCAGACCACCTCGACCGACCCGGACAGCGGCACCGTGACCCAGGTCTACAACCCGGGCGGCAGCCTGGTGAACCAGACCGACGGCCGTCACCAGACCATCGCGTACACCTACGATCTGCTGGGCCGCAAGACCGGTTCCTACAACGGTTCGGTGGCGCCGGCCAACCAGCTGACCTCCTACACCTACGACACCGTGCTGACGGGCCAGCCCGGCTCCTCCACCCGGTACACCAACGGCGCCGGCGGCCCGGCCTACACCAGCTCCGTGCTGACCTACGACACTGCCTACCACCCCACCACAACCACCATCACAATCCCCGGCATGGACATCGGCCAGAGCGCGACGACCCCGTTCACCTACACCTACCAGGCACAATACGACCCGATCACCGGCGCACTGACCGACGACGACCGTTCTGCAGTCGGCGACATCGCCGAGGAGACGGTCCACTACACCTACGACTCATACGGCCTGCTGCGCTCCTACGGCGCCCTCGGCGGCGCCACCTACGACCTGTCCTCGGATTGGGACGCATACGGCCGCAGCATCCGCGCCACGGTGAACCCCTGGGGCACCCAGATCGTCCTGACCAACATCTACGACGAGTCGACCGGACGGATGCTCTCGCAGTTCGTGGACAAGCAGACCGCCGCCACCGGCGCGGTGCAGCAGACCACGTACGCGTACAACAAGAGCGGCCAGATCACCGGCGTGCGGAACATTCCCGACAACGTTCCCTCCTCCACCGACCTGCAGTGCTTCGGCTACGACTACCTGGGCCGCCTCACGACCGCGTGGAGTGACACCGGCGCGCTCGCACTGGCCGCGCAGCCCTCGGTCGGCGGACAGGGTTCGTGCGGGAACTCCACGCCCACCAGCGGCGCGCAGGCTCCGGCGCTGACCACGGTCGGCGGGCCGGCCGCCTACTGGCAGAGCTACCAGTACGACGCCACCGGCAACCGGACCCAGTTCGTCCAGCACGACCCGGCGGGCAACACCACCGCCGACCGCACCGTTACCCAGTCCTTCCCGGCTGCAAAGACGGTCAACGGGCTCAACGGCGCGGTCGCGGGTCCACACGCGCTGATCTCCGCCAGCTCGGTCACCGGTGCCGGCACTCCGTCGGTCACCAGCACGCAGTACGACGCCTCGGGTGACACCACCCGGATCACCGACGCCACCGGGAAGCAGACCAACCTGTCCTGGAACAGCGAGGGCCAGCTCGGTCAGTTCACCAATACGACGGCCGGCAAGGTGACGTACGTCTACGACGCCGCCGGCACGCAACTGGAGAAGCAGGACCCGAGCGGCACCACGGTGTACCTCGGCAACGACGAGCTCCACTACAACAGCACCACAGGCGTGGTGACCGGGACCCGGTACTACACCATCCCCGGCGGTCTCACGCTGGTGCGTCAGAGCAACTCGCAGTGCTTCGAGTTCGCGGACAACCGCGGCAGCAACATCCTCTCGATCGATGCGACCACGCTGGCCGAGACCAGGCGTCCGCTCGACCCGTTCGGCAACCCGCGCGGCAGCCAGCCGAGCACCTGGGCCGGCGACAAGGGCTTCGTGGGCGGTCTGAAGGACGACTCGACGGGGCTGACCACGCTCGGTGCCCGGATGTACCAGCCGGGCACCGGACGGTTCATCAGTCCCGACCCAATCACCCAGCCCACCAGTCCGCAGCAGTGGAACGCCTACGCCTACAGCGAGAACAATCCGGTCAACCTGACCGACCCGAGCGGACTCGCGCCCTGTGCCGATGGCGTCAAGGACGTCTGCGGCGGGGGCCCCACCTGCAGCATCTTCCAGGTCGGCTGCAACGCGACCAACTCTTCGGGTGGTGCGGCCCCGTGCAGCTACAGTCCGTGGGCGGTCAACAGCTGCCCGGACACCGCGCCCTCCACATCGACGCTTGCCCCGTACACGCCGCCGGCCGACAAGGTGGACGACGCCAGCCAGTTCGGCTTCGGATGCATCCCACCGGCGGGCGCGCAGCGCAGGGTGCTGTCCACCGCGAGGTCCTCGGAGGACCACGGCATCATCATGGTCCGCTTCTACATCCACAACAAGACCGCAGCGCTCTACAACCTGCTCGGTGACAACCGCGGCCCCTCCGACGACCCTGACGCCGCCTACCGGATGGTGCTGTTCTGGGACACCGCGACCGGCGAGATCAGCTTCACCGTCGCGCCGTCGGCCTCTAATCCGTGGTCCATCCCCGGCCTGGGCACGCGCTTCGATTCCAAGGTGCTTCCCGCCCGACCGCTGGACGTCGGGCCGTACAGCGCCAAGGACACCACGCTGGCCTGGCACAACAACCTCAACCCGCTCGAGCTCTCCGCGGACAAGATCAAGATGGACATCCACGGGATCAACTCCACGATGGACCAGTTCTCCGCCAACGCGACGGTGACGGTCAGCCTCGGCACGCACTCCGTCTCGGTGGAGCGCAAGGGGGACAAGTACCCGGACATGGAGGTGGTGCAGTATCGTCGAGGGATGGCGCCGAACATGGTAGGCAAGGACCCGATGGCGTCTTTCATTATCGACGACGGGCTTAACACGGCGCCCCTGTGGGCCGGTGGCCGGGACGCCAAGATCAACTGCCCCAGCAGCTGCTGATGGCTGCTGAAGTGAGGGACGAGGGCGCGCTGCGCTGGTTCCTGCGGGCAGCAGTCAGGTACATCCTGGCCTTCGCCGTTGGCTGGTTCGTGCTGGCCGGCGTGCTCACCCTGCTGTTCCTCCCGCCGGACGACCAGGTGCCTTACGGGCTGGTTGGGGTGGGGTACGTGCTCTTCCCGCTGTTCGGCGGGATCTCCCTGGTGATCCTGCTGGCCCTCTCGCCGCTACGGTTCTTCCCGCACCTGCGGGCCGTCGCCGGTATCGCGCTGACGGGCCCGCTGCTGTTCATACTGTTCATCAGCGGAACCGGATGGCTAATGTGGCCACTGACAGCCATTCAGCTCGGCTTCGTGCTCAAGCTGATGCCGGAGGCACGGTTCCGGGTCGTCGCCCGTCGGCCCTGACCCGGCTCGTCCGACCCGGCGCCGGCCCGCGAGACACTGTCTTGCGGGCCGGCGTTCACCGTTGTGCCCTGACCGCGGGTTTCGCGGATTTGACCGACTCGATGAGCTGGCGGACCTTCTTGAGCATCGGCTCGCCGAACCGCTCCTTCTCGCGCGTGAACGACGGCCGCAGCAACTCAACACCCAGCTCGGCGAATTCCTGCTCGAACGCCTTCGAGGCGAAGCCCTTGTCGGAGATGAGCACGATGCCCGCGCGGCGGGCGACGAGCTCCGCATCGACTTCGGGCATCGCGCCCAGCACCTCTCGCTCGTCCAGCTTCGGGTTGGCCAGCGCCCGCAGGATGGGCATGCCGGTCGGCGTGCACACCAGGTACAGGGCGCAGAGCCCAGAAAAGCGGGAGTGCGACGCGCAGTAACCGTAGCCGGCCCAGCCGGTCAGGTCGGAGTGTTGAACAGTCGGGCGCGACATGCCGCTCGGCACCGGTGTCGAGTCGGTGATCCACACCGTGTCCGTCCAGAAGCCGCTGCCCCCGGGCCAGTTCCCGGAACACGCGTTTGACCAGCGGCAGAGCCGAGCGCAGGCGCCTGCTGTAGCCCGCACGCTGGGGCAGGTACGGGAACATGTCGGGCAGGTGCTTGTGCGCGTAGCGCAGCCAGCGGGCCTCGGAGTGGTACCCGAGCAGGGCCTGGGCCACTGCGAGGCAGACGAGTTCGGAGTCGCTGAGACGTCCGCTCGGTCCGAGTGGAGGAGTGCCGCGGCACGGGCTCGACTTGGGCCTACTGGCTGGCGTAGCTTGCAGCCCCCTGCGTTACGGCCCGTCCGTCGAAATCGTGGTGGAGTGCCCGCGTCGATCCCGGGGCCAGTCAGGGCCTCGGTGCGGCTGCTCCGGCGGAGCTCTCCAGCCTGACGTCGGATTCACGCCAGTCTGAGCTCGCCGTTCAGCCGTAGCTGAGGGCGGTCCAGTCGAACGACGTTGCTCTGGTGCCCACTGAAGCTGGTGCGTGCGTCGAATGTGTGCCGTACTCAGGATTCGAACGAGTACGGGGGCGGCTCGGCAGCACGCCGGAGTGCCAGAGCATGGGATCTGGTCGATGCGCACGTTCCGCTTGCGCCGTGTCACCTTCCGTTTGCATCCTTTCGGGGCGTGGCCCATCCTGTGGGGCCGGACGGACGAGAGGTGAGCGATGAGTGCTGCCGAAATCGACGTGATGGACCTGGCGACGCGCGCGTCCGAGGCGCTGGCCGTGGAGGTGGCGCGGTCCGGGTGGAGCTTGGTCCGGGAGAAGATCGCCCGTTTTCTGCGGCGTGATGAACCTGCGGCGGTGGAACGGCAGTTGGCGGAACTGGATACCGTCGGCGAGAGGTGCGGCCCGAACGGTGACGAAGCGCCGGAGGCGCTCAGGGCGCAGTGTTTCTGGCAGCTCGGAGCGTATCTGCAGCGCAACCCCGACGCGGTTGAAGAGCTGGAGCAACTGCTCGCCGATCTGGGAGCCGGGGGCGGGACCGTAGGCGCGGCGATGAACGCGAACGGGAACACCAACAGCGTGGTCATCCAGGCCGGTGGCAACGTGAGTACGGGGAAGGGCTCCATCACCGCTTCGACGCGGCCCCGGAGTTGACCGTGGAGCGGCCGATGGAGGAGCCCGGTCTTGAGTTCTTCGGGGGTCAGCGAGCCGACGGCAACCACCGGTCGGTGGTAGTCCAGGCCCAGGCGGTCGGTGGGGCCAATGCGGTCGCCGTGGTCAACATCCACGAGAAGGAACTGCTGCCCGTTCACTCCGTCGAGCCTGCGGTGATCTCGTCCGTGCGGCAGGCATGGGTCAGGATCGATCGCGATGGTGGAGAGGTCCTCGCCGCGGAGGCGGTCCGTGACGTGCTCCTTCGCGGAGACGGGCTGGCAGTTGTGGCCGGCGACGAAGGCAGCGGCCGTTACGGTATCGCTGTCCGTGCCCTGACCATGATGGACAAGCCACGTCGGAGCGAGGGCAAGCCCTCGCTGGAGCTGTGGCAGATCACGCCGGACTGGGACCCACCGGACAGCAGCCTGCTCCCGATCGAGGCGAACTGCGGATACCTCTTGAACGTCTCCGCCGAGATCGCAGAGTGGCCGAAGGAGATGCTGTCGAAGCTGAGCGACCACTGCCGTCGGCTTGCGGAGGTCGGATCCTGTTTGGTCGTGATCGCCAGCCGGGATGGCTGGCCCACCATGGGACACGAAGCGGCCGCCGCAGTCCAGGCTCGACCGCCCGCACCCCGACACCTGGTCGGCTCGCACCTCAGCCTGCTCCACCGTTGTACGGAACTCGTCGAACGGTTGCAGCCCGGATATGAGCCCGATGAGAACGAGCAGGACCTTGCCCGGTTGGTGACCGATGATATGCACCCGGAAGATGCCACCGAACTCGCCCGGCTGCTCGCCGGTGCGGCCGACAGCGAGCAGAAACTCGCAGAGGCAGTCGAACGGTTCACCGGATGGCGCGACTACGTCACTGGGTTCTTCGGACGGACCGTCGAACGGCCGGAGGACCGCGCGCTGCTCCTGGCGGCGGTACTCCTGGAAGGGGTCAGCCCTTCCCAAGTGCACCAGGCTGCCCGAGATCTGCTCGGTGAGAAAGCCGACGACAGCGTGCGCACTGCCCTGTCGGGTCTGGACTTGGGAAGCCGGCTGCGTGACGCAGGAGCAAAGGTCGGAGACAACAAGGTGACCTTCACTCACCGGCCCGGCTACGGCTACGCGGTGCTCAAACACATCTGGACCGAGCTCGCCGATGCACAGAGCCACATCAGAAAATGGATCGCGCGCATCACGGCCAACGGAGAGATCGGAGCCGACCGGCTCGACACCATCGCCGAGCTGCTGGCGAGACTGGCAGCCGAGCACAACGACAGCACCGTCCTGCCCAGCCCGGCCACAAGAGGTGCTGCTGCGGCGCTCAGCCGGGGCGACGCCGCTGCCCGAATGCTCTCCTCTGCAGCGCAACATCCGGTTCTCGGCGCGGCGGTACGCAAG
Source organism: Kitasatospora sp. NPDC056731 (assembly GCF_040687675.1). Classification (NCBI taxonomy): domain Bacteria; kingdom Bacillati; phylum Actinomycetota; class Actinomycetes; order Kitasatosporales; family Streptomycetaceae; genus Kitasatospora; species Kitasatospora sp. NPDC056731. The sequence continues at coordinate 76,811 of NZ_JBFBNR010000013.1, read as the reverse complement.
CAACTGCGGGAGAACTGGGCGCCGAGCAGAGATCAAGAGGTCGCCAGAGTCGCCGCCCTAGTCTGCCAGGGCACGTTCGCCGCGCGGTTTCCCGGTCAAGCCCTGGTGCGCCTCCGGCACGTCCTCGCTCGGGACGCCGACGACCAGGCCAACGGCGAGGCGGGGAGGGCGCTGCGCGCGTTGGTGAGCGAGCACGGCAAGCTCGCCTTGACCTGGGCAGCCGTCAACGACTGGATCGGACCCCCGGAAAGCAACACTCCTGGCAAGGCCAGCAGATCACGCGCCGGCCGACGGGCGTTCCTCGCCCTGGCAGATCTCACCGCTGACCCGTATCCCACGGAGCTCCTGCTCACCGCAGCCCGCCACGACGAGTCCGTCACCGACGAGATCGTCGCAGCATGGAATGTCATCCTGCCCGACAAGGCACTCGCGCATACCTGCGAGAACACTCTCGCTGCCTGGGCCGAGGCCAGCATCGACGGGCCCCTGCTGGGAAACCAGGTCCTCGATCTTGTGGAGCGGGTTGTCAGCGGTCGCATCGGACTCGATCCTGTTGCGGCCATCGTCGTCGGCCGTGAGATCGATGCCGAGTCGAAGGCCATGCGCGAGTTCCGTCGGCGATTGATCAGTCGTCGCTTCTCGGCCGCCCGACCGGAGCCGTCGTGAGCCAGGCCGGCGCGACCCGGGCGCAGCGGCGGACATTGCGGCGTGCGGTGACCGCGTTTCCCGCGGTGCTGCCCACCTGTTACCCGGACATCGCCTTCACCACGGAGATCACCGCCACCACGTACCCCGACCACCTGCCGGGATACAACACACCGGTTCTCGCACGGCTTATCCGCACTACACTTCGTCGAGCGGCGGTGGATGCCGCCGCTCAGCTGGATCCGGCCGACCTGCCGGGCGCCCGGGATGCCCTGGCCGACCATCTGGCCGGTCCTCGTCCGTTGGCCGGACACCCTGATCGCATTCTGCGGGCCGAGGTCACTGTAGTTCTGGATCAGGCCGCCACTGAAGCCACTGCCGCGGTGATGCGTGCCCGCCGAAATCAGGGGCTGGAGGACACCGTCTTCCTCCAAGCAGCCAGAGCTCGCGCCCTCGCCCTTGCCGACCCGGCGATCCTAGCCGCGGCTCTGACCATGCCCGGTACGGGAACGTGGGCGGAGCATCTCAAAGACTTCAAGTTGACCGATGAGAGTTCCAGGACCGACTTCACCAAGGCTCTGGCGGGTCTGTCGCAGTTGCTCGCGACCGCCCGTAAACCGTCCACCGATCCGACCGACCTCCAAGTTCTGGAGATCTTGCGCACATTCTTCTCCCGTTTCGACCAGTTACACCAGCGACGGTTGCTCGTGACCTTTACGTCCGACTACATGCGGACTGCCGGCCACGGCGACCTCGCGACCGACCTGGAAGAGGCCCTCAACTTCCACACCGGCGCCGAACCGACGGAGGAGACCGACCGGCCGGAGCCGGTGGGATGAGAACCACCATCCTGCGCTGGTTGCTCGCACCACGGACCAGTTGGTGTGCCTGGCGTCTCACCCGAGCGAGTTCCGAGCAGATCGATTTCGATACTGCCTGGCGATCCGCCCGGGTGTGGCTGCACCGTGACGAGCTCGAGTTCCGCGCTCATGGGCACCAGCCGCCTGGTAAACCAGAAGGTCCAGCCGAGCGGTCGGCGCCGTCGCGCAGCCTTGACTGACGGTTTCCGTGGCGCCAGTGCGCATGGCCTCGAAGCCGCTGCCCATAGACGGCAGGTGAGTCCTGCCGAGACAGGCCACGCTGCGACGGTCGGTGGCTACATGCTGCACGACTTGTCGTGGCTGCGGCAAGGTGGGAAGCGATCTTCCCGGACGTGGGAAGGGTCACGGCGGCAAGGCGCATCGCTGCAGGTCATCCCTACTCGTGAACGGCCCACCCAACAGAAGCCCCGCCCGGTCGTCAGACCGGGCGGGGCTTCTGCGTTGTCCGGGGTCGATCCGGCGCGGGGGTACGGGAGTTGGCCGTGTGGCGACCGTCACGGCGGGGCGGGCCGGTGAACTGACGGTCGGTCGCGGGCGGGAGTGGGAGCGGGAACAATGGCGGGAACTGGAACGGGAACGGCCGAGGGCCGGCCGGGGGAATCCGGCCGGCCCTCGGGGTGGGGCGGGGTGGGTCAGGGGCGCTGGGAGCCGGCGTAGGGGCCGGGCTGGGGGGCGCCGGACTGCGGCGGGACGGCGCCGTAGCGGGGCGGGCGGTAGCCGCGGGGGTGCCGGGTCAGGTTGTAGCCCAGGACGCCCGCCAGGGCGGCCAGGGCGCCGCCGCCGATGGTCCAGTACCAGCGGCTGTTCCAGCCGGAGAACCAGCCGGTGTACCAGTGCTCCTCGGCCGCCACCGGGGCGGCCGCCTTGGCGGTGCTGGCGCCGCCGCCGGCCGGCGGGACCAGCGGGGCCTTGAGCTCGCCGCCCTCCGGCTGGGCGTTGTCCGCGTTGCCCTTGGCGCTGACGTGCAGCTGGACGGAGGTGGCCAGGCCCAGGTCGGGCTGCGGGACGTCGCTGACCGAGAGCCGCACGTAGTAGGTGCCGGGCAGCGGGTCGCCGGACCACGGCTCGGCCCAGGAGCGGATCTCGCGCAGGGTGCAGCTCAGCGTGAGCGTGCCGGTGTTCTGGTCGCCGGTGGCGTTCTGGGTGCCGGCGGTGCAGGACTGGCGGCGGCGGAGTCCGTCGAAGACCTCGGCGGACCAGGTCTGCGGGCCGTGCCGGTCGGTCGCGGGGGCCAGGTTGACGGTCAGGCCGATCGTCGGGGTCTGGCCCTCGGAGGCGCCGAACGCCCAGTACAGGTAGTCACCGGTGGAGGCGGCGACGTTGGCGTCCTGGCCGGGGGAGAGGTTGGTCGCGGTCAGGAAGGAGGTGCCGGCCTTGGTGGCCGGGGCCGGGGCGCCGCTCGCGCTCGCCGAGGGCGAGGGGGAGGCGGCGGAGGCGGCCGGGGCGGCCAGCGCGAGGGCGGGCAGCAGGGCGAGGGCGGCGAGGGCGCCGCGAAGGGTCGTGCGCGTGGTCGATCGTGTGGTCGGTCGCATGGTCAGTTCTCCTGCCAGACAGAGATCCGCCAGCGGGCGATCCAGCCGAACACCAGGCCGAACAGCAGCCCGGCGAGGGTGAGGGTGAGCAGCAGGATCCAGCCGCGGCCCAGGCCCATCGCCGCGCCCTCGGGGGCGGACGAGGCGGTGGCCAGGTCGACGGTCAGCTCCATCGGCAGGCCGGGGTCGGCCTGGACGCCGGCCTGCGGGGCCAGCGAGTTGCTGACGACCAGGCAGACGGTGGTCTCCGGCTTGGCGCTCGACGAGGAGGTCGGGCCGGTGGTGATGTAGCCCTTGGAGTCGCTGGTGGACCAGCGCAGGCCGGTGGAGATCACGTCGGTGCGGCTGCTGCCGGCGTCGGTGCCGCGGACCAGCTCCTGGCCGGTCGCGCTGGTGGCCTGCAGCAGGACGCCGTAGTCCCGGGCCACCGCGCGGTCCAGGCCGACGCTGACCGAGGCGCGCAGCTCCTGGCCGGACTTGACCGGGACCTTGTAGACGCGGTGCTCGGAGAACTTCTCGCGGTCGCTGTACACGCCCGGGGCGAGCACCGGGGCGCTCTCGCACTTGTCGGCGCCGGAGGTCTTCACCGGGGTCACCGCGTAGGTGTCGTTGGAGCGGTCGACCAGCTGCTTCACCTTGTCGGTGAGCTGCTCCTGGGTGCGGACGTCGGTGTAGGTGCCGCCGGTCGCGTTGGCGATGCAGAGCAGCTGCTGGCGGGTCTTGTCGTCGTGGGCCAGGCCGAGGGTGTCGACGACCAGGTGGATGCCCTGGGAGGCGAGTTCACGGGCGACGTCGCAGGGGTCCGGCGGGGTGCAGGTGTCCTCGCCGTCGGTGATCAGCACCACCCGGCGGGTGGTCTCGCCCTTGCCGAGGTCCTGGGCCGCGCCGCGCAGGGCCAGGCCGATCGGGGTCCAGCCGGTGGGCCGCAGGGTGGCGATGGCGGTCTTGGCCTCGACCTTGTTGGTCTTGCCGACCGGGTACAGCTGCTTGGTGTCCTGGCAGCCCTGGGTCTTGTCGTTGCCGGGGTAGTTCGCGCCCAGGGTGCGGATGCCGAACTCGGTCTCCGCGGGCAGCGCGTCGATCACGTCGTTCAGCGACTGCTGGGCCACCGAGATCCGGCTCTTGCCCTGGATGTCCCGCTCGTTCATGGAGCCGCTGACGTCCAGGACGAGGTCGACCCTGGGGGCCTCCTTGGGCGCGGCGGCTCCGGCTGATGGTTCGTCGGCGTGGGCGGGCAGGCCGATGAGCAGCGAGGCGCCCGTTATCGCCAGGGCGCCCAGCAGGCTGCCGAGCCTGGTCTTTGGTCGTCGTCCGGTAGTCACCCGGTGATCCTAGGGATCATCAGTTCGCGATGGCCAAACGAGACCGGATCGTGCGTCACCCCGCCGTGGCGTGAACTCCGGCGCGTGGAAAGGCCGTCGGGGCCGCGCGGGCTTACGTCCGCCCTACCCGGGCTGGATAGCCTTCCGTGCGGGTTTCGTGCGAGTCCGGGCGGGAGTGGGGGCGCGGTGGAGCTGACGGGGGTCGGAAAACGGTACGGGCGGCGCGGACGGTGGGTCCTGCGCGGGGTCGATCTCGCCGTCGGGCCGGGGGAGTTGGTGCGGATCGCCGGGGCGAACGGGAGCGGCAAGTCGACGCTGCTCCGGCTGGCGGCCGGGATCGAGCGGCCGACCGCCGGGCGGGTGGCCTGCCCGGGCGGTGCCGCGTACGTGCCCGAACGCTTCCCGCCCGCGCTGCCGTTCGACGCCGCCTCGTACCTGCTGCGGGTGGGCCGGGTGCACGGGCTGTCGGCGGAGCGGGCGCGGCGGCGGGCCGGGGACTGGCTGGACCGCTTCGGCATCGCGGACCGGGCGGGCACGCCGCTGAGCCGGCTGTCGAAGGGCACCTGCCAGAAGGTCGCGGTCGCGCAGGCGCTGCTCGCGGAGGCCCCGGTCCTGCTGCTGGACGAGGCGTGGACCGGGCTCGACCCCGACGCCAGGGCGGTGCTGGACGAGGCGGCCGCGGAGCGGGCGGCGGACGGCGGGGCGGTGCTGTTCGTCGACCACGACCCGGCCCGACTGGCCGGGCTGACCAGCGCCGCCTACCGGGTCGGCGCGGACGGCGCGCTGCGGCCCGCCGAGGAGGCGGGGCCCGCGCCGGACGGTGGCGGCCCGGTGATGGAGGTCGAGGTGGACGTCCCGGACGGCACCCCGCTGCCGCCCCGGCTGCCCGGGGCGCCGCGGCTCACCCCGCTGGCCGGCACGGCCGTGCGGCTGACCGTGCCGGCCGCGCACACGGACGCGCTGCTGCGCCGGCTGCTGCTCGGCCGCCCGGCCGTCCGGGTGCTGGCGGTGCGGCAGCGGGAGGGGCAGCGGTGAGGCAGATCGGGGCGCTGACCCGGTACCACCTGGAGCTGCTGGTGCGCTCGCACGCCTGGCTGCCGCCGTTCCTGGCGTACGCGCTGCTGCTGGTGGTGGGCGTGTCGGCGGGCAACCCGCTGCTGGGCGACCTCGGCTACGGCGCGGCCGTGCTGCTGCCGGTGAGCGCCTGGTACGTGCGCGGCGCGCTCGGGGCGGAGCCGCCGGCCTCGCGGGCCTGCCTGGTCGCGGCGGCGGGGCCGCTGCGGGTGCACCTGGGCGCGCTGCTGGCGGCGCTGACGGCCGGGCTGGTGCTGGCGGCGGCCGAGGTGACGGCGCTGTGGTGGCTGAGCGGGACGGTGGCCAACCCGGGGGTGGAGCGGCAGCCGCCGGTCGGACCGGCGCTGGCGGCCGGGGCGTCGGCCGCGGTGGTGTGCGTGCTGCTGGGGGTGGCGGCTGGGGCGCTGGCCAACCGGCCGGTGCTGGCGCGGCCGCAGTACGGCATCGCGGTGGCGCTGGCGCTCGCCGCGGTGGCGCTGGTGGCGCCCCTCTCGCCGGCCAACGCGGCGGTCCGCGGCCTGGTCTCCGCCGCCCGCACCGGCCGGGTCGCGGTGCCGTGGGTGGAACTGCCGCCCGCCGTCGTCCTGCTGGCCGCGGCGGCGGTCGGGGCGGCGGCGCTGGCCGGGCGGCGGCCCGAGTGAGCGGAGGATTCCTGACAGGAGCGGACACACCGCAGCAAAAAGCCGATAAATATGGATAGTGCTCGTTAGGGTGACGAATCTGGGTGAACCGGCTTCGTGCCGCCGGTCCATCCCGATTGGCATCCCCCCGGAACAGCGCTCCGGCTCCCCGCGACCCCCAGGACGGTCCGTGGCGACACCCCCCGCCGTGACGAGAATCGCAGCCCGGCCGAGCCGGCCGGTGCCGACCAGGCGCACCACCGAGCTGCTGCTGGTCCTGGCCGCCGTGCTGATCGCCGTGTTCGGCTACGTCGAGGTCGGCGTCAACCTGGACGGCAGGGTGCCGGCCGGCGCGGTCGAGTACGGCGCCGCGCTCGGCGTGCTCGCCCTGCTGGCGCACGCCGTGGTCCGCCGGTGGGCCCGGTACGCGGACCCGCTGCTGCTGCCGATCGCGGTGCTGCTCAACGGGATCGGCCTGGTGGTGATCTACCGGCTCGACCGCGCCACCTCGGGCACCGGCGCGGCCTCCACCCAGCTGCTCTGGTCGAGCCTGGGGGTGGCGCTGTTCATCGCGGTCGTGCTGCTGGTGCGCGACCACCGGCGGCTGCAGCGGTACGCCTACCTCGGGGCGCTGGTGGCGCTGGTCCTGCTGGTGCTGCCGATCTTCTTCCCGCCGGTGTACGGCTCGCGGATCTGGATCGTCCTGGGGCCGCTGTCCTTCCAGCCGGGGGAGTTCGCCAAGATCCTGCTGGCCGTCTTCTTCGCCGCCTACCTGGCGGTGCACCGGGACGCGCTGGCGCTCACCGGCCGCCGGGTCTGGCGCTGGCAGCTGCCGCGCGGCCGGGTGCTCGGGCCGGTGCTGCTGATCTGGGCGGCGTTCGTCGGTGTCCTGGTGCTGGAGACGGACCTCGGCACCTCGCTGCTGTTCTTCGGCCTGTTCGTGGTGATGCTGTACGTGGCCACCGCGCGCACCGGGTGGATCGTGATCGGGCTGGCCCTGGCGGCGGTCGGGGCGGCCACGGTGGGCTGGCTCTCGCCGCACGTGCACAGCCGGGTGACGGACTGGCTGGACCCGCTGGGCTCGATCGCGGCGGGCAAGGGCGCCAACCAGATCGCCCAGTCGCTGTTCGCCTTCGCCTGGGGCGGGGAACTGGGCACCGGGCTCGGCAACGGGCACTCGGTGCTGATCGGCTTCGCCGCCAAGTCGGACTTCATCCTCGCCACCATCGGCGAGGAACTCGGCCTGACCGGGCTCGTCGCGGTGTTCCTGCTGTACGCGCTGCTGATCTCCCGGGGGTTCCGGACGGGCATCGCGCTGCGCGACCCGTTCGGGCGGCTGCTGGCGATCGGGCTGGCCGCGATCGTCGGCCTCCAGGTGTTCGTGGTGGCCGGCGGGGTGCTCGACCTCATCCCGCTGACCGGGATGACGCTGCCGTTCGTCGCGCAGGGCGGCTCCTCGGTGGTCACCAACTGGATCATCATGGCGTTGCTGGTGCGGATGAGCGACATCGCGCGCCGGCCGGCCCCGGCCCTGCCCGTGTCCGCGTCCGTGTCGGAGGAGGACTGATGGCGCGCACCCGCTCCCGTCCGCGCGCCCGGGGCAACGGCCCGCAGGGCCTGCCCGGCATCTCCGTCACCGGGCGCCGCGCGGGCGCCTTCTGCCTGCTGCTGGTCGCGGCGCTGTGCGTCCAGGCCACCCGGGTGCAGGTGTTCCAGGCCGAGGACCTCAACCACAACTCCGCCAACCAGCGGCTCACCATCGAGCGGTACTCGCAGCCGCGCGGCAACATCCGGGTCGGCGCGGACACCGTGACCGGCTCCGAGCCCACCGGCGGCCGGTACGACTACAAGCGCACCTACACCGACGGCCCGACGTACGCGGCCGTCACCGGCTTCGCCTCGCAGGCGTACGGCAACACCCAGCTGGAGGGGGTCGAGGACGACCTGCTGTCCGGGACGGACAGCAGGCTGGCCGGCTGGGCGGTCTGGGACGCCGTCGCCCGCAGGCAGAACCCCGGCGGGGACGTCTACACCACCCTGAACCGGGCCGCCCAGGAGGCCGCGGTGCGCGGGCTCGGCAGCCAGAAGGGCGCGGTGGCCGCGATCGAGCCGGCCACCGGCCGGATCCTCGCCCTGGCCAGCACGCCGTCCTACGACCCGGGCAGCTTCGCCGGCTCCGCCGCGGCCGACCAGGCCGCCTGGAACCGGCTGCAGGCCGACACCGACCAGCCGATGCTCAACCGGGCGCTGCGCCAGACCTACCCGCCGGGCTCGACCTTCAAGGTGGTCACGGCGGCGGCCGCGCTCGCGGCCGGCGTGGTCACCGACCCCGACGCGCCGACCGACGCGCCGTTCCCGTACGTGCTGCCCGGGACGACCACGCCGCTGGTCAACGACACCTCGGCGTGCGACCGGCCCGGCCAGTCGCTGGACACCGCGATGGTCTACAGCTGCAACAGCGTGCTGGGCTACCTCGGGGTGCGGACCGGGCTGGGCCCGATGGTGGCGATGGCCGAGAACTTCGGCTTCAACGACGCCAGGCTGGACATGCCGGTGCGCCCGGCCCGGTCCAACTTCGACACCACGATGAACCAGTCGCAGGTGGCGCTCTCCTCGATCGGGCAGTTCGACACCGCGGCCACCCCGCTGGTGATGGCGATGGTCGCGGCCGGGATCGCCAACGACGGGACGGTGATGCGCCCACAGCTCGTGGCCAAGCTGACGAAGGGCGACGGCACCGCGGTGCAGCTGATGAAACCCGCCGTGTACCGGCGGGCGATGACCCCGGCGGTGGCCGGGCAGGTGCGGAAGCTGATGACCGACGTGGTGGAGAACGGCACCGGCGGCAACGCCCGGATCGGCGGCGCGGTGGTCGGCGGGAAGACCGGTACCGCGCAGCACGGGGTGGACAACAGCGGGACGCCGTACGCCTGGTTCATCTCCTGGGCCAAGCCCGTCGGCTCGGACGCGGTGCCGCCGGTGGCGGTGGCCGTGGTGATCGCGGACAGTGACGCCACGGACGTCACCGGCGGCGGGCTGGCCGCGCCGATCGCCCGCTCGGTGATGCGGGCGGTGCTGGGCCGTTGAGCTGCTGCTTTAGCTGCTGGGCGGCAAATCCGCCGTCTGCGAAGTGTCCGGTTTGTATAGGCTCATGCGCCAATTCGTACAATGCGCCGATCTGGACTGTTCGTTTGCGACACTGGTGCTTTCGCGGGGTACTGTCCCATCTTTGTTCGGTTGGTCCCCGATGACACCCCATGGCGCGTCGAGTGACCGGCCGCCAGGACACCCTCCCCCGCCCAGAAGGACCGCAGCTGTGACCAGCAACTCTCTCGGTGCGCGTCTGCTGCGACGCAAGCCCGTCTCGTCCCTCATCGCCGAGAGCGAGGGCCGGGACGGCCTCCCGGCCGGTGCGCCCGAGGAGGGCGGACGCTCCGGCATCCACCTGCGCCGCACGATCGGCCTCTGGCAGCTGTCCTCGATCGGCATCGGTGCCACCATCGGCACCGGCATCTTCTTCGTGCTCAGCAGCGCGGTGCCCTCGGCCGGCCCGGCCGTCATCCTGTCCTTCGTGCTCGCCGCGGTCACCGCCGGACTCACCGCGCTCTGCTACGCCGAGATGGCCTCCGCGATCCCGGTCTCCGGATCCTCGTACTCCTACGCCTACGCCACCCTCGGCGAGGGCGTCGCGTTCGGCGTCGGCATCTGCCTGCTGATGGAGTACGGCGTCTCCGCCTCCGCGATCGCGGTGAGCTGGGCCGAGTACCTGAACAAGTTCCTCGACCTGGCCTTCGGCTTCACCATCCCGGAGCAGCTGTCCGGCGCGCCGGACCACACCCACTGGTTCAACCTGCCGGCGCTGCTGCTGGTCGCGATGGTCTGTGTGCTGCTCACCCGCGGCGTCAGCGAGTCGGTGAAGATCAACGCGGCCATGGTCGGGATCAAGATCCTGATCCTGCTGCTGTTCGTCGGCATCGCGCTCACCGGCTTCCACTCCGGCAACCTGACCCCGTTCATGCCGCTCGGCATCGGCGGCGTGCAGGTCGCCGCGTCCAGCATCTTCTTCTCCTTCATCGGCCTGGACGCCGTGTCCACCGCCGGTGAGGAGGTCAAGAACCCGCGCCGCACCCTGCCGCTGGCGATCATCATCTCGCTGGTCGTGGTGACCCTGCTCTACATCCTGGTCGCCCTCGCCGGCATCGGCGCCCAGCCGTGGCAGAAGTTCCAGGGCCAGGAGGCCGGCCTCGCCCAGATCCTCCAGGACATCACCGGCCAGACCTGGCCCTCGATCGTCTTCGCGATCGGCGCGATCATCTCGATCTTCAGCATCACCCTCGTGGTGATCTACGGCCAGACCCGCATCCTGTACTCCATGGGCCGCGACGGCATGCTGCCCAAGCGCTTCGCCGAACTCTCCCCGCGCACCGGCACCCCGGTCTGGAACACCCTCGTGGTGGGCCTCGGCGTCGGCGCGCTGGCCGCCTTCGTCCCGCTGAAGGAACTGGCCGACATCACCAGCCTCGGGACGCTCATCGCCTTCTCGGTCGTCTCGATCGGCGTGATCATCCTGCGCCGCACCCAGCCCGACCTGCCGCGCGGCTTCAAGGTCCCCGGCTACCCGGTCGTCCCGCTGCTCAGCGTCGCCTTCTGCGCCTACCTGATCACCGGCCTGCACGCCGACACCTTCCGGGCCGGCGCGATCGCCCTCGCCGTCGCCGTGGTCGTCTACTTCGGCTACAGCATCAAGCACTCCAAGCTGGAACAGCAGGCACAGGCCGCCACGGCGGACAGCTCCACCGGCCACCGCAACAGCTGAGCCGGACGAATCCGGACCTGGGGGGCCGCCGGCCACGACACTCGGCGGCCCCCCTCATGCCACCTCCCGCCACGTGCCCCACGCCATGGCGACAGGGCCCGGCCACCACCCATAACCTTCCACCATGGTGAGCACCCGCACGCCCGGCTTCTCCCGCCCGCGCGGCCGCTTCACCGGCCGCAGCAGAACGCCGGCCCCGCCGACCCCCGCCGCAGCGCCGTCCGGACCAGGACGACCGCCCCTCGGCTTCTCGAGTCGGCCGTTCCCCCGCCAGCGTGGCGAGAGCACGTTCCCACCCACGCCCGATCGGCTGAATCCCGCCCGACTCGCCTCGATGCGCACCGTCCAACTGCTCGGCTGCCTGATCGCGGCCGGCTGGGCGGCCGCCTTCCCGCTCGTCTCCGACCTGCCCAACCAGCGGATGTGGGGTTTCATCGCGGCCCCCGCCTACGTCCTGGCCGGGCTGCTCTGCCTCACCCTGCCGCGCCGCTACGCGGCCCGCGCCGCCGCCGTGGTCGGCCTCGCCGGGGCCGTCCTCGCGCCGCTCGCCCTGCTCGCCGTGCAGGGCCGCCACCAGTCCGAGGTGATGGTGGTCGAACGCTCGGCCCACCTGCTGCTCACCACCGGCAGCCCGTACCTGCCGCACCCGGTGGTGGTCACCGACTACAACCCGTACCTGCCGGCCATGACCCTGTTCGGGATGCCGCGCCAACTGCTGGGCGACGGCTCCGACCTCGCCCAGGTCGCCGGGGACGCCCGGATCTGGTTCGCGCTGGCCTTCGTGGTCTGCCTGCTGGCCAGCTGGCGGCTGCTGCGGCCCACCCGCGAGCGCGCGCCGCTGCTGCCGCTCGCCGTGCTCACCGCCTCGCCGCTGATCTCGCTGGCCCTCGTCGTCGGCGGGGTGGACCTGCCGCTGATCGGCCTCTGCTGCCTCGCCATGGCACTCGCCGAGCGGGACCGCACCGTCGGCGCCGGCCTGGTGCTCGCCCTCGCCTGCACCCTCAAGTGGACGGCCTGGCCGGCGCTGCCGGTCGCCGCCCTGCTGCTGTGGCGGCTGTATGGCCGCCGGCCCGCCGCCCGGACCGCCCTGATCGCGCTCGGCACCGGCCTGGCCGTGCTCCTGCCCTCCGTGCTGACCCGGGCGGACGCGCTGCGCGAGCAGGTGGTGCGCTTCCCGCTCGGGCTCACCGCCATCCGCACCCCGGCCGGCAGCCCGCTGCCCGGCAAGGTGCTGGCCGGCTTCGGGCCGACCGGGCACTCCGTCTCGCTGGCGCTGATGACCATGGGCGGGATCGGGGTGGCCATCTGGCTGCTCGCCCGGCCGCCGGTGTCCGCGATCGCGGCCGCCGACCTGCTGGCCGCCGGGCTGGCGATCGCGTTCATGCTCGCCCCGGCCGGGCGGTTCGGCTACCTCGCCCTGCCGGTGGTCCTGGTGATCTGGCCGCGGCTGGCGGCCCGGCGCTGGAGCAGCCGGCGCCCGATCCCGCCGCACCGGCTCCCGGGCAGACCGGAGCCCGCCCTGCCACGGGGCTGAGCGGGCTCCGGTCGGACGGGGGCGCTGGCCTAGCGGCCCGCGGCCTTGAGCAGCGAGGCGACGGCCGGGCCGGCCGCGTCCACGCCGTGGCCGCCGCCCTGCACCTCGGCGGCGACCGCGATGTTGCCGCGGAAGGCGGTGAACCAGCTGTTGGTGGTGGACGCGCCGGCGACCTCGGCGGAGCCGGTCTTGGCACCCGCGTTGTCGGTGATCCCGGCCATCACGTCCTTGGCCGTGCCGCCGGTGGCGGTGGCGTTCATCATCGCGCGCAGCTTGCCCGCGACGTCCGGCGCGATCTGGCGGGCCGCCGCCTGCTGCGGCAGGCCGGGGACCAGGATCGGCTGCTTGAACGCGCCGCTCTGGACGGTCGCGGTGATCGAGGCGATGGCCAGCGGGTTCATCTGGACCTTGCCCTGGCCGATGTAGTTCATGGCCTGCTCGTCCTTGCTGCCCGGTGTCGGCGGCACCTTGCCGTCGGTGTTCGGCAGGCCGGTCTTCCACTCCAGGCCGATGCCGAACACGTCCTTGGCCGTGTTGGACAGCGTCTCGGGCTTGAGGCTGGTCAGGCCCTGGTTGATGAAGGCCGTGTTGCAGGACACCATGAAGTCCTGCTGGAGCGTGTTGTTGGGGAAGGCGCCCGGGAAGTCGTTCGGGATCGCGACCGGGTTGCTGCTCTTCTCCGGGCAGGCCACCACGGTGTCCGGGTTGACCCCGGCCTCCAGCAGCGCCGTCGAGGTGACGATCTTCATCGTCGAGCCGGGCGCGAGCAGGCCGGTGAAGGCCCGGTTCTGACCGTTGGCCGGCGCGTTCGCGAAGGCCAGCACCTGGCCGGTGCTCGGCTCGATCGCGGCGACGGATCCGGACTTGCCGCCCAGGTCCGTCATCGCCTTCTCGGCCGCCGCCTGGATGGTGTTGTCGATGGTCACCTTGAACGGCTTGCCGGGCTTGGGCTCGACGATGGTGAACAGCTTGTCCGCGGCCCCCTTGCCGGCCGGGTCGCTGATCACCACCGCGCTGCCCGCGTCCTGGTCCTTGTTCGGGTCCGGCGGCAGCAGCTTGTGGGCGTTGTCCTGGAGGGTGGACAGCAGCGCCGGGGTGAGCGAGGCGCCCTGCAGCGGCTTGCCGTTGCGGTCCACCACGGTGGACGGCGGGGCGAAGACCTGCTGGGTGGCGATCGTCTCGTTGCCGGACAGGTGCGGGTGGATCACCGTCGGCGCCCAGTGCACGGCCGGGGTGTTGTCGCTCATCTTCACGACGTTCAGGAAGCCGTTGTAGTCCCAGACCCGGTTGGTGCCGGCGAACTCGGCGCGCGCCTTGAAGCCCATCAGCACACCGGCGGGGCCGGCCGAGGCGGAGGCCGACGGAGAGTCGGCGGCACCCGGGGTCGCGCCCGCCGACGGCGTGGCCGAGGCTGAGGGCTTGGCCGGCGCGGGGGTGCCGGTGGCCGAGGCGAAGGCCTGCGGGGTGGCAGGCCCGGCCGGGGCCAGGGTCAGCGCGCTCGGCTTGACCTGGTCGCGGAACGCCGTCAGCGCGGTGGTGGCCGCAGCCGGGTCGTCCGTCAGCGCGGCCGCCTTGTCCAGCTCGCCGGCCGCCCAGGCCGCCAGGAAGTCCTTCGCACCGTTGGTCGCCTGCTCGGCCGAGGGCGGCTCGGCGACCACCGTGCGGGGCTTCTTCGCCGAGGACGATCCGGAGTCCGAGCCGCCCATCAGGCTGTACGCCCCGTAGCCACCGCCTGCGAGCACGGCGACGGAGACGCCGGTGATGATGCCGATCTTCGCGCCTCTGCGCATGGTGCTGTTCCCCCAAGGGTCTGCCGGACGGGCGCAACCGACCGGGGCCGGACACGCTGTTCCCCCCAGCCTAGGCAGCGCCGATCGGTGCGCCGACGAAATGCCCGCGAGTTGTGACGGATCTGGTACGTGTCGTGCACCGCATACGGACGATTCAGGGAACAGCGGTGTCGATCAGATCCAGCTGTTGAACCACATCCGCTGGCGCCAGTCGTCCATCGGAATCGTCTGCCCGGTGAACAGCGGGAAGAAGAAGAGGAAGTTCCACACGATCAGCAGCACCAGCAGCCCGGCCGCCGCCGAACCGATGATCCGGCGGTCCCGGGAGGCGCCCGGCGGCCCGATCAGCGCACCGACCAGCATGGTCACCGCGAGCACCAGGAACGGGACGAACACCACCGCGTAGAAGAGGAAGATCGTCCGCTGCTGGTAGGCGAACCACGGCAGGTAGCCGGCGGCCAGGCCGCACAGCACCGCTCCGGCCCGCCAGTCCCGCCGCGCCACCCAGCGCCACAGGCAGTACACCAGCGCCACCACGGCCGCCCACCACAGCAGCGGGGTGCCGATGCCCAGCACCTCGCGGGCGCACTCGGCGGCCGTGCAGCCGCTCTGGCCCTGCTTGGGGGACTCGTAGAAGAACGAGACCGGCCGGCCCAGCACCAGCCAGGACCACGGGTTCGACTGGTAGGTGTGCGGGTCGCTCAGATGGGTGTGGAAGTCGTAGACCGTCGAGTGGTAGTGCCACAGGGCGCGCAGCCCCTCGGGTATCCACGGGTAGTCGGTCGAGCGGCCGACCGCCCAGTCCCGGCCCCAGCCGCCCTTGCCCGGCACGTTGCTGCTGGCGAACCAGCCCCACCAGGACGTGACGTAGACGACCAGCGACACCACCACGACCGACACGAAGGCCGGCACCACGTCCCGCGCGAGCGTCGCCAGGTACGGGCGCGGGGCCCCGGCCAGGCGACGGGCGCCGACGTCCCACAGCACCGTCATCACACCGAAGGCCGCCGCCACGTACAGGCCGCTCCACTTGGTGGCGCAGGTCAGGCCGACGCAGACGCCGGCCGCGATCCGGTACGGGCGCCAGCCCAGGTTCGCCCGCTGCGCCAGCACCGCGTCCGGTACCCCGCCGAGCCGGTCGGCCAGCCGGGCCCGGGTGCGGTCGCGGTCCAGCAGCAGGAAACCGAAGGCGGCGAGGATCCAGAACATCACCACCAGGTCCAGCAGCGCGGCGCGGCTGAGCACCAGGTGCAGGCCGTCCACCGAGAGCAGCAGGCCGGCCACGCAGCCCAGCAGGGTCGAGCGGAACAGCCGGCGGGCGATCCTGGCCACCATCAGTACCGACAGCGTGCCGAGCAGGGCGACCGCGAACCGCCAGCCGAAGGGGTTCATGCCGAACAGCATCTCGCCGGCGCCGATGATCCACTTGCCCACCGGCGGATGGACCACGTAGGAGGCCGCCGAGCGGTACGGGACGGCCGCGCCGGGCGTCATGATCTGCTCGTTGGCGCCGTCCGGCCAGTTGATCTCGTAGCCGCCGTGCCAGAGCGCGTAGGCGTCCTTGGCGTAGTACGTCTCGTCGAAGATGATCGCGTGCGGCTGGCCGAGGTTGGTGAAGCGCAGGATCCCGGCGAACACCGCCACCGCGATCGGGCCCAGCCAGCCGGACCAGCGGCACAGCCACGACCACACGGCCGGCGGCACGGACACGCCCAGCCGCAGCAGCAGCGGCGACGGGGGCACCACCGCCGGGGTCACCCCGGGGCCGTCCGGCATCGGCGGGGCCAGGCGCTCGGCCAGCGGGGCCACCGGGCGGCCGGCGTAGCCGAACCCGGCCAGCCGCTCGCGCCAGCCCCGTGCGGCGCTGCCGGCTTGATCGGGGCTGCCGGGCTGGTCGGGTCGGTCGGGCTGCGCGGGGCTCCCGGCCTGGTCGGCGGGCCGCGGAGCCGGGACGGCGGAGGACGGCAGGCCGGCCACGTCGCCGCCATCCTGCGCGGTGTGGTCTGTACCAGTGGGCGTGCGAGCCGCCGTGTCGCCGTTCATCCGCCACATCGTAGGGGCGCTTCTCGCACACGTGACCGCTCCCTCGGAAGCTGCCCGAATCGTCACCAAAAGCCCCCGGGCCGCGGTAGCTGCAAGGATGGGGCCCGTGACAGGAGTACTCGTTCTCGCAGGCACCCCCATCGGCGACGTCTCGGACGCCCCGCCCCGGCTGCTCACCGAACTGGCCACGGCGGACGTGATCGCGGCCGAGGACACCCGGCGGCTGCGCCGGCTCACCCAGGCGCTCGGGGTGACCCCGGCCGGGCGGGTGGTCTCCTACTTCGAGGGCAACGAGGTCGGCCGCACCCCCGAACTGGTCGAGGCACTGCTCGGCGGCGCCCGGGTGCTGCTGGTCACCGACGCCGGCATGCCGTCCGTCTCCGACCCCGGCTACCGGCTGGTCGCCGCCGCCGTCGAGGCCGACGTCAAGGTCACCGCGGTGCCCGGGCCGTCCGCCGTGCTCACCGCGCTCGCGCTGTCCGGCCTGCCCGTCGACCGCTTCACCTTCGAGGGCTTCCTGCCGCGCAAGACCGGCGACCGGGCCCGGCAGCTCGCCTCGATCGCGGCCGAGCCGCGCACCATGGTCTTCTTCGAGGCTCCGCACCGGATCGCCGAGGCGCTCGCCGCGATGGCCGAGGCGTTCGGCGCCGACCGGCCCGCCGCCGTCTGCCGCGAGCTCACCAAGACGTACGAGGAGGTGAAGCGCGGGCCCCTCGGCGACCTGGCGGCCTGGGCCGCCGAAGGCGTCAGGGGCGAGATCACCGTCGTCGTCGCGGGCGCCCCGCCGGCGGCGCCGCAGGAGCTCACCCCCGCCGAGCTGGCCCGGCTGGTGGCCGTCCGGGAGGAGGCCGGGGAGCGCCGCAAGGAGGCCATCGCGGCCGTCGCGGCGCAGCTCGCGCTGCCGAAGCGGGAGGTGTTCGACGCGGTGGTGGCGGCCAAGAACGAGGCGAAGAACGAGGCGAAGAACGAGGCGAAGAACGAGGCCGGGGGCGGGGCCGCGAAGGGGGCCGGGAACGGGGCCGGGAAGTAGCGCCGGAAGTGGGCCCGGCGGCGGCCGGGACGGGGCCCTGAAAGAGGGGTGAATTCCGGGGGTTGCGTGACTCCGGGGGAGTCGTACCTTTGAGGGAAGGCCCCGGTAAACGCCCACGGAGCTGAAGATTCGGTCGCGGTTTCCGGAACGATCCAGGCCTTTCGTATAGGAGTTCCCAACCCGCGTCCAACTCTTCACAAGCAGGGCATCGGCCGAGGCCGTCAGGGCATTTCCTGGAATGGAAAGACCCAGCCGGGCGAGCGCCCGGCGGGCGCTGGGAGACGGCTATGAGCGAGATGATCGGTAGCCCCCTCGGTGGCAACGCGCTGAGCGCCCCCGGCCTGGCCGGACGGCCGCACACTCCCGTCGAGACCGTGCGGGAGGCCTACTCCTTCGCCTGCCTGCGATGCGGGTACGGCTGGGAGCAGGCGTACGACATCGAGCACCACGCCGGCAAGGACGGGCACGTCGTGTTCGAATACCACGCCAACGGTGTCCGGGTACCGTCTCCGCTGCTCAAGCCGACCTGCCCGGGGTGTGGCGGACACACCGTCCGGATCATGCGCGAGGGCCGGGTCGCCACCGCCGACCAGTCCTGGCACCACGCCCCCGGCTACCCGGCGCACGCCGAGCCGGCCGGGGCGCCCCCGGTGTCCGACCCGGTGAAGCCGCGCGGACGCTGGGCCCGGTTCTGGTCGCGGCTGCTGGGCTGACCAGCCGACACCGGGAGCGCACGCGGGGGCGCACCGGGGGCCGCCCGCCGCGAGCAGCGCGGCGGGCGGCCCCCGCCGTCGCCGGTCATGCGGTTATCCGGTCGAGGGCTGCGGGCGGGCCCGACTAAGCTTTCCGACCATGGCGGCCACTGCAGACCACAGCACCACCGGGGCGAGCGCCCCGGCGTACTACGTTTCCACCCCGATCTACTACGTCAACGATCGCCCGCACCTGGGCCACGCGTACACCACCGTGGCGGGCGACGTCCTCACCCGCTGGCACCGCCAGCGCGGTGAGAAGGTGTGGTACCTGACCGGCACCGACGAGCACGGTCAGAAGATCATGCGGACCGCCGAGGCCAACGGCGTCAGCCCGCAGGAGTGGTGCGACAAGCTGGTCGAAGAGTCCTGGAAGCCGCTCTGGGAGCACCTGGAGATCGCCAACGACGACTTCATCCGCACCACCCAGCAGCGCCACACCGACCGCGTGCAGGAGTTCGTCCAGGACCTGTATGACAAGGACGAGATCTACAAGGGCGGCTACTCCGGCCCGTACTGCGTCGGCTGCGAGGAGTTCAAGCTCCCGGCCGAACTGCTCGACGGCGCCACCGAGGACGAGAAGCTCTGCGCCGTGCACAAGCGGCCGGTCGAATGGCTGGAGGAGGAGAACTACTTCTTCCGCCTCTCCGCCTACGGCCCGAAGCTGCTGGAGTTCTACGCCGCCAACCCGGACTTCATCCAGCCGGCCTCGGCCCGCAACGAGGTGCTGCGCTTCGTCGAGCAGGACCTGAAGGACCTCTCGATCTCCCGCTCCACCTTCAACTGGGGCGTCCCGCTGCCCTGGGACGAGAAGCACGTCCTGTACGTGTGGGTGGACGCGCTGCAGAACTACATCACCGCGGCCGGCTACGGCAGCGACCCGGAGCGCTTCGCCGAACTGTGGCCGGCCTCCGTCCACCTGGTGGGCAAGGACATCCTGCGCTTCCACGCGGTGATCTGGCCCGCCATGCTGATGGCCGCGGGCCTGCCGCTGCCCAAGCGGGTCGTCGCCAACGGCTGGCTGATGGTCGGCGGCGAGAAGATGTCCAAGTCCAACCTGACCGGCATCTCGCCCACCGACCTCACCTCGCACTTCGGCGTGGACGCCTACCGCTACTACTTCCTGCGGGCGATCCCCTTCGGCACCGACGGCTCGTTCTCCTGGGAGGACTTCACCGCCCGGTACACCTCCGAACTCGCCAACGACTTCGGCAACCTGGCCTCCCGGGTCGCCGCCATGGTCGGCAAGTACTTCGACGGCGCGCTGCCGGCCGCCGCCGCCCCCGGTGACGCCGAGCAGGCCATCGCGGACGGTCTCGCCACGGCCCTCGCCACCGCCGACCGGAAGATCGGCGAGGAGCTGGACTTCGCCGGCGGCCTCGCGGCGATCTTCGAGTTCGTCAAGCAGGTCAACGGCTACCTCACCGAGCAGGAGCCGTGGAAGGTGGCCAAGGACGACTCGGAGCAGGGCCGCGCCCGCCTCGCCACCATCCTCTACACCGCCGCCGAGGCGCTGCGCGGCACCGCCGTCATGCTCAACCCGGTGATGCCGTCCACCGCCGAGAAGCTGTGGACCTCGCTCGGCGCCGAGGCCGGCCTCGGCGCGCTCGCCGCCCAGACCATCGCCACCACCGCCGACTGGGGCCGGCTGCCCGCCGGCAGCACCGTCACCAAGGGCGAGATCCTGTTCCCGCGCCTCGAAGAGAAGCCCGCCTCCTGATGTCTGCCAAGGACGACGCCCGGTCGACCCCGCCGCCACTGCCGCAACCCCTGGCCGTGGCGGTGGCCGACTCGCACACCCACCTCGACATGCAGGCCGGCACCCCGGCCGAGGGACTGGCCCGGGCCGCCTCGGTCGGAGTCACCACGGTCGTCCAGGTGGGCTGCGACGTGCCCGGCTCGCGCTGGGCCGCCGAACTGGCGGCCCAGTACGAGCAGGTGCACGCGGCCGTCGCCCTGCACCCCAACGAGGCGCCGCGGATCTTCCTCGGCGACGCGGACGGCTGGTCCGGCCAGCAGCGGAAGGCGGGCGGCGAGGCCGCGCTGGAGGAGGCCCTCGCCGAGATCGACCGGCTCGCCGCCCTCCCGCAGGTCCGCGCCGTCGGCGAGACCGGCCTCGACTACTTCCGCACCGGCCCCGAGGGCGTCGAGATCCAGAAGGAGTCGTTCCGCCGCCACATCGAGATCGCCAAGCGGCACGACAAGGCCCTGGTCATCCACGACCGCGACGCCCACGAGGACGTCATCGCCGTCCTGCTGGCGGAAGGCGCCCCCGAGCGGACGGTCTTCCACTGCTACTCCGGCGACGCCGAGATGGCCAAGGTCTGCGCCGAACACGGCTGGTACCTGTCTTTCGCCGGCCCGGTCACCTTCAAGGCCAACCAGCCGCTGCGCGACGCCCTCGCCGCCACCCCCCTCGACCGCGTCCTGGTCGAGACCGACGCGCCCTTCCTCACCCCCCACCCCTACCGCGGCCGGCCCAACGCCCCGTATCTCATCCCGGTCACCGTCCGCTCGATGGCCGACACGCTGGGGCTGCACGAGGACGAGCTGTCCACGGCGATCGCGGAGAACACGGCCCGGGCCTTCGGGTACTGAGCCGGTCGAACGAAAGTCGGATTCCGGCGGAACGATTCGGCACTCCCGGCTGCTTCTTAGGCTGACTAGCATGAGTGCAGTGAGGGAGGTGGCGATGACCGCCGAGCCGATCGACTGGATGCATCCGCCGTCCCAGGGCTGGACGTACGAGCAGGTCAAGGACCTCGACCTGCCGTTCGATTGGGAACTGGTGGACGGAGCCGTCGTGGTTCGAGGGATGGCGAAGTGGTGGCATGACCAGGTGCGCGATCAGCTGCTCATCAGGTTGTCCGGCGCGCGGACCACGCCTTACGTCGTGAATACCGAGCGCTGCGTCCTGCTTGACGAATACAACACCTCCAAGCCCGACGTCGTCGTCATCGACAAGACCGGCCTCGATTTCTTCGAGCTGGAGTGCACCCCGCCCGAGTCGGTGGTCCTGGCGGTCGAGGTCGTATCACCCGGATCCAGGGTCGCCGACCGCATTCGCAAGCCCGGCCAGTACGCCGAGAAGAAGATCCCGTACTACTGGCGGGTCGAGCGCGGCCTCGACAACCTGCCGATCGTGCACGAGTTCCACCGGGACGACGAGAAGGGCGTCTACCTGCCCGTCGCCCAGCACGAAGGCGTGCTCCGCACCTCGGTGCCGTACCCCGTCGAGATCGACCTCGCCGAGGTCGTCGAACTCTGAGGGCCCCGCGCGCCCGTATCCTTGGCGCGTGAGCACCACCGACCCCACCCCTGACAGCCACCTGCTGGGCGCCGCCGACATTCGGGAGCTGGCGGCCGCGTTCGGCGTGAAGCCGACCAAGCAGCGCGGGCAGAACTTCGTCATCGACGGCAACACCGTGCGGCGGATCGTCCGGGCAGGCGGGGTGACGGCCGAGGACGCGGTGGTCGAGGTCGGGCCCGGACTCGGGTCGCTGACGCTGGCGCTGCTGGAGGTGGCCGCGCACGTCACGGCGGTGGAGATCGACCCGGTGCTGGCACAGCACCTGCCGGCGACCGTCGCGGCCCGGATGCCCGGCAAGGTCGACAGCTTCGACCTGGTGTTCAGCGACGCCATGGAGGTCACCGAGCTGCCCGGGCCGGCGCCGACCGCGCTGGTCGCCAACCTGCCGTACAACGTGGCCGTGCCCGTCCTGCTGCACATGCTGGCGACCTTCCCCAGCATCGAGCGCACCCTGGTGATGGTGCAGGCCGAGGTCGCCGACCGGCTCGCCGCCAAGCCCGGCAACAAGGTGTACGGCGTCCCGTCCGTCAAGGCCAACTGGTACGCCGACGTGAAGCGGTCCGGCGCCATCGGCCGGAACGTGTTCTGGCCCGCCCCCAACGTCGACTCCGGGCTGGTCTCGCTGATCCGCCGCGAGCCGCCGAAGACCACCGCCAGCCGCAGGGAGGTGTTCGCCGTCGTCGACGCCGCGTTCGCCCAGCGGCGCAAGACCCTGCGCGCCGCGCTGGCCGGCTGGGCCGGCTCCGCCGCCGGGGCCGAGCAGGCGCTCGCGGCCGCCGGGATCGACCACAAGCTGCGCGGCGAGATGCTCACGGTGGAGCAGTTCGCCGCGATCGCCGAGCACAAGCCGGAGATTGCCGAGCACAAGCCGGAGATCGCCGAGCGCGAGCCCGAGATCGCCGAGCACGAGCCGGAGGCGGACTCCCAGTGATCACCGTGCGGGTTCCGGCGAAGGTCAACGCCCAGCTCGGGGTGGGCGGACTGCGCGCCGACGGGTTCCACGACCTGGCCAACGTGTTCTTCGCCGTCGCTCTCGGCGACGAGGTCACCGCCACGGCGGGGGAGGGCGTCACGCTCTCCTGCACCGGGCCGGACGCCCACGTCGTACCGCTCGACGACAGCAACCTCGCCGCCCGCGCCGCCCGCCTGCTCGCCGCCCACCACGGCATCGCCGAACCCAGCGTGCACCTGCACATCGCCAAGGCCATCCCGGTCGCCGGCGGCATGGCCGGCGGCAGTGCCGACGGGGCCGCCGCGCTGGTCGCCTGCGACGCGCTCTGGCAGCTCGACACCCCCCTCGACACCCTCCTGGAGCTGGCCGCCGAACTCGGCTCCGACGTGCCGTTCGCCCTGCTCGGCGGCGTTGCGCTGGGCCTCGGCCGGGGCGAGATCCTGCAACCGCTCACCGTCGACGGCACCTTCCACTGGGTGTTCGCGGTCGCCGACGGCGGCCTCTCCACCCCCGCCGTCTTCCGCGAGTGCGACCGCCTGCGCGAGGAAGCTGGCACCGGCTCCAGCGACACCGACGTCCGCACCCCCGACGCCGACCCCGCGCTGCTCGCCGCCCTCGCCCAGGGCGATGCCGTCGCCCTGGCCGCCGCCCTCGCCAACGACCTCCAGCCCGCCGCCCTCTCGCTGCGCCCCGCGCTCGCCGCCACCCTGCGGGCCGGCACCGAGGCCGGCGCGCTCGGCGCCCTCGTCTCCGGCTCGGGGCCGACCTGCGCGTTCCTCGTCAAGGACGCCGACGCGGCCGCCGCCGTCGCCGAGGCGCTGCGGGCCTCCGGCACCTGCCGGACCGCGCACGCCACGTACGGGCCGGTGCCGGGGGCGTCGCTCGTGCCGTAGGGACCCCGCCAACGTTTCTAAGGGCTTCGCCGGTACGGGGCCCGCCGGTTCGGGCCCCCGCCACCGCGGGCGGTGAGGGCGCTTCGGCGGGCCCATTAGGCTGGGGAGATCGGGGCGTCCCCGACAGGGGTGCCCGGCCGCGACCGGCGGGCCGCCCCGAGACCGCCAATCCCAGGAGCGCAGCAGACGTGGCCGTCAACCTCGCCACCATCGAGTCCGTCACGAAGGTCTACGGCACCCGCGCCCTCCTGGACGGAGTCAGCCTCGGCGTCAGCGAAGGCGACCGGATCGGCGTCGTCGGACGCAACGGGGACGGCAAGACCACCCTGATCCGGATGCTCGCCAAGCTGGAGGAGGTCGACAGCGGCCGGATCACCTGGAACGGCGGCCTCCAGCTGGCCGTCCTCACCCAGCACGACTCGCTCGACCCGACGGCCACCATCCGGCACGAGGTGATCGCCGACCGGGCCGACCACGAGTGGCTCGGCGACGCCCGCATCCGCGACATCGTCGAGGGCCTCTTCGGCGGCCTCGACCTGCCCGGCTTCGCCGACGGCCTCGACACCGTCATCGGCCCGCTCTCCGGCGGCGAGCGCCGCCGGATCGCCCTCGCCAAGCTGCTCCTCGGCTCGCCCGACCTGATCGTCCTCGACGAGCCCACCAACCACCTCGACGTCGAGGGCATCAACTGGCTCGCCCAGCACCTGCAGAAGCGCCGCTCCGCGCTGGTCTGCGTCACCCACGACCGCTGGTTCCTCGACCAGGTCAGCACCCGGATGTGGGACGTCCAGGGCGGCGCCGTGCACGAGTACGAGGGCGGCTACTCCGACTACGTCTTCGCCCGCGCCGAGCGCTCCCGGATCGAGGCCGTCGAGGAGCAGAAGCGCCAGAACCTCGCCCGCAAGGAACTCGCCTGGCTGCGCCGCGGCGCCCCCGCCCGCACCTCCAAGCCGCGCTACCGGATCGAGGCCGCCAACGCCCTGATCGCCGACGTGCCGGAGCCCCGGGACCGGTCCGAGCTGATGAAGTTCGCCAACGCGCGACTGGGCAGGACCGTCTTCGACCTGGAAGGCGTCACCGTCAAGGCCGGCCCCAAGCTGCTGCTGGAGAACCTCACCTGGCAGCTCGGCCCCGGCGAGCGGATCGGCCTGCTCGGCGTCAACGGCGCCGGCAAGACCTCGCTGCTGCGCGCCCTGCGCGACGCGTACGCCTCCGAGGGCGACGTGCAGCCCGCGTCGGGTCTGATCAAGGTCGGCAAGACGGTGCGGCTCGCCTACCTGTCGCAGGAGGTCGTCGAACTGGACCCGGCCATCCGGGTGCTTCAGGCCGTCGAACAGGTCCGCTCGCGCGTCGACCTCGGCAAGGGCCGGGAGATGAGCGCCGGCCAGCTGTGCGAGCAGTTCGGCTTCGGCAAGGACAAGCAGTGGACGCCCGTCGGCGACCTGTCCGGCGGCGAGCGGCGGCGGCTCCAGCTGCTGCGCCTGCTGATGGACGAGCCCAACGTGCTCTTCCTCGACGAGCCCACCAACGACCTCGACATCGAGACCCTCAACCAGCTGGAGGACCTGCTCGACGGCTGGCCCGGCTCGATGATCGTCATCAGCCACGACCGGTTCTTCATCGAGCGGACCACCGACGTCGTCCACGCGCTGCTCGGCGACCAGAAGATGCGGATGCTGCCGGGCGGCGTCGACGAGTACCTGGAGCGGCGGGCGCGGATGGCCGCCTCGATCGCCGCCGCCGCTTCGGCCGCCTCGGGTGCTTCGACCGCCTCGGCTGCTTCGGCCGCGGCATCGGGCGGCTCGGACGCCGGGACCGCCGCGTCGGCCCTGTCGGGCGGCGACCTGCGGGCGGCGAAGAAGGAGATGCAGAAGATGGAGCGGCAGATCGCCAAGCTGGACCAGAAGGAGTCCAAGCTGCACGCCCAACTCGCCGAGCACGCCGCCGACTTCTCCAAGGTCGCGGAGCTGGACGCGCAGCTGCGCGCCGTCCGGGAGGAGAAGGAGGAGCTGGAGCTGAGCTGGCTGGAGCTGGCCGAGCAGGTCTGAGTTCTGGTCGGAGTCCTGGCCGGTGCCGGGATCCCGTTCGGGCCCTACCGGGCCAGCAGGGCCTCCAACTCGTCCGCCGCACGGCCCAGCGCACTGCGCGCCGGGTCGTGCGGCGCCGTCGGGCGGGCCGCCGCCCCGGTCGGCGGGCGGTGCTCGCGGGCCGCGGCCGTCAGCTCGTCCAGCGCCCGGCGCACCCGCCCCACCTCCGCCGGATCCGGCACCCGGCCGCCGTACCGCAGCTGCGCCGCGAACGCCGCCACCGCGCCGCCCAGCCGCTCCAACGCCGCCGTCGCCGGCAGCCACTGCTCCGCCAGCCGCCCCGTCGGCGGCGGCTCGGCCAGCCCCTGCCGCACCTCCTGGCGGGCGTCCTCCAACGCTCGGTACGCCGTGCGGCGCAGCCACACCTCGGCCCGGCCCGCGTCCCCGGTGACCGCGTCCAGATAGGCCCGCAGCGCGGTGGCCGCGTCCACCAGCCGGGGCTCGATCCGGTGCCGCGGACGCTCCGGCCACAGCAGATAGCCGAAGAGCAGCACGATCGCGCTCGCGAGCACCGTGTCCAGCACCCGCGGCCAGAACTCGGCCGCGCTGCTCTGCCCGCCCAACTGGAGCAGGATCAACGCCATCGGCGTCATCGCCACCGTGTTCAGCCCGTAGTGCGCCGCCGTCACGTACGGCAACAGGGCCACGCAGAACGCGGCGATCGCCGTCAGTACCCACGCGTCGGTCGTGAGCGACACCACGGCTGCCGTGACCGCCACCCCGAGCACCGTGCCGATCGAGCGGCTCACCGCCCGCAGGAACACCGAACCGAGATCCGGCTTCAACACGAAGGCGATCGTCATCGGCACCCAGTAGCTCTTGCTGAGCGGGTAGCTGGCCGTCACCGCCGAACCGACCGCGATGCACAACGCCACCCGCAGCCCGTACCGGACCGAACCGCGCGACAGCAGCCGCACCCGCAGCCGCCACGGATCGGGCGGCGGCGCCGGGGCGGTAGCGACCTCCGCCTCCCGGCCGGCCACGGTGTCGGCCGCCGCGCGCAGCGCCACGTCCAGGGCCTGCCGGGACGGCGTGTCCGGCCGCCACTGTGGAACGGTGACCTCGCCGCCGCCCCGCCGGACCGCGTCCGCCAACCGGAGCGGCACCTCCGCGACCTCGGGCGGCACCGGCCGCCACGCCCACAACAGGCCCGTCGCCGCCTCGGTGGCGGCCAACGCCGCCTCGTACATCCGGCGCAGCCGAACCGTACGGGCGGACTCCGACCCCGGGCGGCGCGGTCGCGGGAGGAGGTCCTGCAACTGGTTCAACCGGGCCGTCAACACCTGGCGCGAAGCCGCGCCCTGCGGCGTGCCCAGATCGGCCAGCGTCCGGCCGAACGCCTCGTACGCGGCCGCCAGCGCACGGTTGCGCGGATCCGAGGCGGGGCGGCGGTGCGCGCCCCCCGGCAGACCCAGCACCACCACGAACGCGGCACCCGCCAGCATCATCGGCGCCGCCGCCCACCACGGATCCGGCAACGGCATCCCGCTGCCCAACGCCGCCGACACCAGCAGCAGCATCCCCGCCGCCGAACCCCGCGGACCCGTCGCACTCAGCGCGCCGGACGCGAACGCCGTGAACGTGAGCGCCGCACCGAGCGCGACCGCCGACACGTGCACGTGCTGGAGGGAAGTGCCGATCAGCATGCCGAGCGCCGAAGCCAGCACCGCCGACGCGATCCGGGGCACCCGCAGGCCACTCGGCTCCGCGCGGTCGTTCATCGTCGCGTGCATCGCGCCCAGACCGGCGAACACCCCCAGATCCAGCCGGTGCGCCAGCAGCCCCGCGGCCAGCGGCACCGCCATGCCCACAGCCGCGCGAGCCATCAGCGCCAGCGGCAACGGCGGCCGGGAAGGACGGGCGGCACGGGCCCACCAGGAGGGGGCGGACTCGTCTGCGGGCATCAGGTCACGTCCGTTCTGCGGCCAGGGGACGCTGCTGTGCGACATTGCGCGGCAGATGGGGGCGTACCCGGTCCAACCGGGCGACGCCAGTCTACCGGGGCCCGGCACGGCACCCCCGAGGGCCGCACGTGTCAAGTTCGTACCGATCCCGCACAGGCGGGCCAAGGGCCCTGCCAGCCCGACAGAGGCGGTGGCTACGATTGCGGAGGCGGAAACCGCCCCCAGGGCGGGCGGTGCACCGACCAGCACTGTACGACCGAGAAGTTGACGGTATGTTGCGGAGCGGCGGCCCCGGGGTTACCCCGAACCACCGCCCGTACGGGGGAGAGGTGAACTGCTATGGCAGGAGAGGTTCCACCGAACACGGGGGCCAGTCCGGACACGTCCGGTGACGTCACGCCATTTATGCTCAGCCACATGATGGGGTTCGGCCCCCTCGTCAGCACCGTGCAGACGAACGTCAGCGCCGCCGACCTGGTGTCCGCCTTCGGCAAGAAGGACGTCAAGGTCGAGCTCGACACGCTCACCGCGTTCGCCAAGAAGATCGAAGCCCTGCTCCAGGCCATGGAAGGCTCCCCGGCGGCCCCGTACAAACTCCAGGAACAGAAGCTGACCGGCGGAAGCTTCGCCAGCGCGGAGTTCGCCGAAGCAACGGCCCTGACCGCGGCCTACGACAAGGTGCACACCCAGCTCGTCAAGCTGCACAAGGACTTCGTGTCGCAGATCGAGGCGATGAAGACCGCGGTCGCAGCGACAGCGGGCAACTACTCGGCCAACGAGGACGACACGACGGCCGCGCAGAACGCCGTCGCGAAGAACGCGGGCGGCACCACGCCGGCGCGGGCCGACTCGACGTTCTGATGGCTGCGCCAGGAGAGACCTACGGGGAAACGGGGAGTAAGTAGTGGCAGGCGGAACGAACTTCGAGAGCTACGAGCACGACAAGCTGCGGAAGATGGTCGACAGCACGGACCCTTCAAAGGTCCTGAGCCGAGGCACCCAGCTGCAGTCGGCCGGCCGTGTCCTGAAGGAACTGAGCGCGGCACTCAAGTCGCACATCGACCAGGTCCACTGGGAAGGCCCCGCCGCCGAGAGCTTCAAGACCTGGGCCGGGAACCTGCATCAGTCCGCCGGGCTGCTCGGTGACTACTCCAAGACCGCCGGCGAAGCCATGCACCAGGCCGGTGAAGCGCTCAGCACCGCAAAGTCCGCTGTGCCCGAACCGCCGCACACGGAGATCGCGACGGTCACCAAGCGCAACAGCCAGACGGTCTACATGCCCTCAAGCGTGCAGCTCGCGGTCGGTCAGTCCGTCGACGATTACATGAAGACGGTCAACAAGGGCTGGGTCACTGGGACCGAGGCCGCCCAGGCCCAGGCGAAGGTCCAGAAGGAGCACCAGGAAGCCGTCCTCCAGATGGAGAAGCTCGCGCAGGCGTACGACGCGGCGACGACGAAACTGGCCGGGCTTGGGCCAGTGGACCTCCCAGGGACGCCTGGCAGTAAGGACAGGAGCACAGACTCGGTGTACACGGGCGGTGGCGGCAACGGAGGCGGCTCCGGTGGCTCCCTCCGAAGCCCTCGTTCGGGCGGTGGTCCCAGCAGCGGTGGGAGTTACCGCCTGTCCGGCGGCAGCTACAGCGGCGGCTCGGTCGCGATTCACAACCCCAGGTCGGACTCGCAGGTGCCGAGCGAGCCGGGACACGGCGACCCGATTCCGCCGCGAAGCGGTGGCCAGGTGCCATCGACGCCAGTGGACCCGGGCTCCTCGACGCCGCCCTTCGTGCCGTCGGAACCCGTCCACCGTCCCGGTACCGACCTCGACAGCCTGCCGACCCTGCCAGGTCAGACCGGCCCGCTCGGCCCCAGTGGTGGTGGAAGCCTTCCGCCTGACGGTCCGAGTGGGATTCCCGGATACCCGAGTGGCCCCGGTGGTACCCCGGGATATCCGGGTGGCGGCCCGGTGACCGGTTTCCCGGTCGGGGCCGGCGGCGGCTCGATCCCGGCCAAGGGTGGTGGCGGATCCGTCTCAAGCAAGGGCGGAGGATCGATCCCCGCCCGTACGGCTCCGTTCGGCGGTGGCTCGGTGCCGGGAAAGTCCGGTGGCAGCCCGGGTCTGCCCAGCGGGACGGTCTTCGGCGCCCGTGAGGCCCAGGCGGGCCGGGCGGGCCGGGCGGGAGCGGCCGGCAGCGCGGGTGGGGTGGGCGGCGGCATGCATCCGGGGATGGGTGGTGGTTCCGGAGCCGTTGGTTCGGGCGGCAGCTCGCGGAGCCGGGGCCTGACCTCGACCGGAGGAGGGGCGGTCGGCGGCCGCAAGGGACCGGCTGCCGGCGGGGAGTTCACGCCGGGTGGTACGGGTCTGCGCAACCGGGCGGCTGCTGCGGGAGCCGTTGAGGGCGAAGCCCGATCGGGGCAGAACGGCATGATGGCCCCTGGAACGGCGGGTCACTCCGGGCGGAACGAACGCGATCGCCGCAAGCGGGCCGATTACCTCCACGAGGACGAGGAGACCTGGACTAGTGGTACGCCGCACAGCAACCCGGACGTGATTGAGTAGGACGGCAACGACTGCCCGGCCACTGGGCTCTCCCGGTGGCCGGGCAGACCTGTTCGGGGCGTATTTCTCGATCGACGGGAACTGACGAGGGGTTGTGATGGGGCGGAAACGAGTGCGTCAGCGTGTGTTTGCAGCGTCGCTCCTGGCTGCGGGAATCATGGTCGGCCCGGTTGCAGTTCCTGCGATTGCCGACGATTCGATCCGTGCCGATCAGTGGCACCTGGATGCCATGCATGCACCGGAGATGTGGAAGATCTCCAAGGGTGAAGGCGTCACTGTTGCTGTGATCGACGGCGGCTTCAGGCTGGATCATCCAGACCTGGCCGGACAATTTCTTCCGGGGAAAGACTTCAGCGGTAGCCCTGGGGGGATCGGTTCCTACGATAACGGGCATGGTACAGAGATGGCCAGCCTCATTGCAGGGACGGGCAAGAATCGAGGGGGTAGTGGGGCCTACGGCCTTGCGCCCAGTTCCAGAATTCTTCCACTGAAGATCAATAACGGGTCTGCGGGTTCGGTTACCACCGCCGATTTTCTCGACCAGATTGGGCAGGCTGTTGCTTATGCGGTCGACCAGGGGGCCCGGGTAATCAACATCTCGCAGGGTACGGCTGCTGTGGCGGCATCCCCGGAGGATGTAGCCAAGTTGAATGGAATTCTCGCGACTGCGAGGAAAAAGGGATCCCTGGTGGTCTCCAGCGTCGGAAATTCGGCACAGTCGGGGAATCTGATTGAATATCCGGGCGCTCTGCCTAATGTCGTCGGAGTTGGAGCCGTCGACCACAATGGAACCGTGACATCGGAGTCTCAGATGGGCCCGCAGGTCGCCCTTGTAGCTCCAGGCATGGACATGATTGAAGCCTGCACCTCTTCCACGGGCTACTGCAAGAGTCACGGAACGTCCGACGCGACCGCCCTGGTTTCCGCTTCGGCTGCATTGGTGTGGTCGGTGCATCCGGACTGGACGGCCAATCAAATTCTGCGGGTTCTCATCAACACGGCGGGCAAGTCGAGCGATGGGGCCATTCGAAACAACGATGCCGGTTATGGAGCGGTCAGGCCGCGGATCGCGCTGACGAGTCCTGGCGACCCGGGGCCGGCGGACGTGTCGCCGATCCCGGTTCCAGAGGCCTCGGTGTCGGCCGCTCCGTCGCCCTCGGCGAGCCCGTCGGCTGGTGCGTCGTCGGCTCCGAGTTCGGCGGCTCCGAGTCCGAGTGATGTGGCCGTGGGGGCGCCGCCAGTGGAGCCGACGGCGGAGAAGTCCGCTGGTTCGGGTGGTGCGTTGCCGGTCGTGGCCGGTGTGGTGGGTGGGTTGGTGCTGGTCGCCGGTGTGGTGTTCGTCGTGCTGCGGCGGCGGAAGGCCAGCGGACAGCCTGTGGTGCCGCCGGGGGAGAACCCTTACGTGCGGTGATCTGGGCGCCTGCGCTGGTGCGCGCCGCGGGTGTTGAGCCGGGGGCGCGTGGGGTGGGGGTGTGCGCGGGGGTCACTCGGGTGGGGGCTGGTGGCGGGGCGGGCTGGTGTCCAGGGTGGTGGTATGGATGCGGAGGAAGCCCGGCGGGCGGGGCAGTTGAGGCGTGCGGCGGCTGCGGCGCTGATCGGTACGGCGATCGAGTTCTACGACTTCTTTTTGTACGGGACGGCGGCGGCCTTGGTGTTCGGGTCGGTGTTCTTTCCTGAACTGGGCACGGTGGGGGCGCTGTTGGCGGCGTTCTCGGTGTACGCGGTGGCGTTCTTGGCCCGGCCGCTGGGGGCGGTGGTGTTCGGGCATTTCGGGGACCGGGTGGGGCGGAAGGCGACGCTGGTGGTGTCGCTGTTGTTGATGGGGCTGTCGACGGCGGCGGTGGGGGTGTTGCCGGGGTTCGGGTCGTGGGGGTGGTGGGCGCCGGTGGCCCTGGTGGTGTTGAGGGTGTGCCAGGGCGTGGGGTTGGGCGGGGAGTGGGGCGGGGCGGCGCTGCTGATCGCGGAGAACGCGCCGGCCGGGCGGCGGGGGCGGTACGGGGCGTTCCTGCAGTTGGGGCCGACGAGCGGGTTCGTGTTGGCGAACGGGGTGTTCCTGGCGGTCCAACTCGGCCTGGACGGGCGGGCGTTCCGGGAGTGGGGCTGGCGGGTGCCGTTCCTGGCGTCGTTGGGGCTGGTGGCGGTGGGGCTGTTCGTGCGGCTGCGGTTGGAGGAGACGCCGCTGTTCCGGCCGGACGAGCCGAGGGACCGGGCGCCGGTGGTGGAGGTGTTGCGCGGGCACTGGCGCACGGTGCTGCTGGGCTGTGGGGCGATCACCGTGGGGTACGCGCTGTTCTACCTGACCACGACGTACGCGTTGGCGTACGCGACGTCCGGGCTCGGGGTGGCGAGTTCGCTGGTGTTGGTGATGCTGTTGGTAGGCGCGCTGGGCATGGGAGTGACGGTGTGGGTGAGCGCGTCGCGCAGTGACGGGTGGGGGCGGCGGCGGACGCTGTGCTGGGCGACGGGTCTGGCGGCGGGGTGGTCGCTGGTGCTGTTCCCGCTGTTGGAGACGGTGCGCCGGCCGTTGATGTTCGTGGCGCTGGCGGGTGCGCTGGTGGTGCTGGGGTGCCTGATGGGGCCGGTGGCGGCGTTCCTGCCGGAGTTGTTCCCGACCCGGGTGCGGTACACGGGTGCCGCGTTGACGTACAACCTGGGCGGCGTGGTGGGCGGGGCGACGACGCCGCTGGTGGCGACGCGGCTGACGGAGGCGTACGGGACGGCGGAGCCGGTCGGCTGGTACCTGGTGGGGTTGGGCGTGGTGGCGCTGGGCTGCCTGTGGCTGCTGCCGGAGACCGGCGGCGCGGAGTTGGGGGCGGTGGACGGCGGACGCCGCCGGGCGCCCCTCCTGGGGGTGGACCCGGCGGCGTAGGTGCCGACCGTGCGGTGCGGTCAGCCGGCGAGGGCGGCGCGGCCGGCCAGCACGACGGCGGTGTGCTGGGCGACCCGCTCGCCGAGGTACTCGGCGGTCGCGACGTCGGCCTTGTGCACGGCCTCGGGGCCGGCGTCGGACGGGCTGGAGGCGGCGGCGCCGTTGAAGAAGCCGAGGCGGTTGAGGTCGTTCTCGGTGGCGGTGGTGGCGTTCCAGCCGGGCTTGAGGCCGAGGTTGACCCAGCTCATGGCGTGCTGGGCGGCGAGGGTCTGGAAGAAGCCGAGGGTGCCGGCCTTGTCGCCGCTCTTGGAGGCGGAGTTGGTGAAGCCGGCGGCGACCTTGTCCCGCCAGGCGTCGGAGAACCAGCGCTTGCTGGTGGCCTCGGCGAAGACGTGGAAGGCGCCGGAGGCGGTGCCCATGTAGGTGGGGGAGCCGAAGACGATCGCGTCGGCGGCGTCGAGCTGGGCCCACTGCTCGTCGGTGATGGTGTCGACGGCGATCGAGACGACCTCGGCGCTGGCAGCGGCGGCGCCGCGGGCGACGGCCTCGGCGATGACGGCGGTGTGGCCGTAGCCGGAGTGGTAGGCGAGGGCGACGGTCGGGCGGATGGCGGTCATACGGGGGCACTCCTGTACGGGAACGGGTGCGGGCAGGGGCAAGGCAAGGCAAGGCAAGGCAAGGCAAGGACAAGCCGAGGAGCGACGGCGGGGCGTGCTGTCGCACCTCGACCCGCCGGCTTGGTCTCCAATATAGACCAAGTCTCCATTGGTTACCAAGGGTGGATTGGAGACCGCGGGGCTACCCTGGACGGCATGACGACGGAGGAAGCGGCCCGGGTGGAGAGCGGCACCGGGCGGCAGGGGCAGGAGCCGGAGGGCGGGCAGGACCGGGAGCAGGAGCTCGACGTCTTCGCCCAGCTCTGTCCCAGCCGCGCGATGTTCGCCGAACTGGCCGACAAGTGGTCGATGTTGATCCTGATGAGCCTCGCCGCCTGCGGGCAGCAGCGGTTCTCCGAACTGCAGCGCGGCGTCGGCGGGGTCAGTCGCAAGATGCTCACCCAGTCGCTGCGCAGCCTGGAGCGCAGCGGACTGGTGCGCCGCACCGTGTTCCCGGAGACACCGCCGCGGGTGGTCTACGACCTGCTGCCGCTCGGCCGGGAGCTGGCCGTGCTGCTGGCGCCGCTCGGCCGGTGGACGGAGCAGCGAACCGGGCAGATGCTGGCCGCCCGCGAGGAGTTCGACGAGACGCACGCCGAAGGCTGACCGCGCGCGTACCGAAGGCCGGTCGCGAGCGCACCGAAGGCTGACCAGGCCCGTGCCGAGGGTCGGGCGCCCGCCCGCCGGGGGTCGGTCCGGCATGCGCCGGGGCCGCGGAGCCGATTTCCCTTCCGGGCCGCCAGCCGTGTAATGTCTTCCTTGTTCGACCGGCCCGGTGAAAGCCCGGCAAGCCCCTATAGCTCAGTCGGTAGAGCGTCTCCATGGTAAGGAGAAGGTCTGCGGTTCGATTCCGCATGGGGGCTCCATTCGAAGGCCCTCGCTTCATGGCGAGGGCCTTTTGCTGTTCCCCGATCAGGCCGCCCGGTCCAAGAGGGCGGCCCCGTGCGGCGGCCGAACGCGGCGGCCTAGCGGGTCGGGTACGGAATGCGCTGTGATGGTGCGTCATCGGCCGCCCGCCCATGGGGTGCGGGCGCGAGCCGAACCCCGACCGGGAGGGCGTCATGGGCGTTCGACTCGTGGTGGTCGACGATCACCGGCTGTTGGCCGAGGCGCTGGCCACGGCGTTGCAGCTGCGCGGCCACCGGGTGCTCGCGGTCGGCTGCCCGGCCGGGGTCGCGGCTGATCTGGTGGTCGGTCGGCGGCCGGAGGTGTGTCTGCTGGGGGTGGCCGCGCCGAGTGAGCCGGCGGCTTTCGACGGGCTGCGCCGGATCCGCCGGGAGCGCCCCGAGGTGGCTGTGATCGTGCTCGGGCCGGTGGGTGAACTGCGCGGTGTGGCGGGGGCGTTCGCGGCCGGGGCGGCGGGGTACGTGCCGAGCGACGAGCGGATCGGGGTGGTCGAGCGGGCGATCGGGCGGGCTCGGGCGGGCGAGGCGGCGGTGGCCGTGGACGTGCTGCGCGGGGCCTTCGACCAGTTGCTGCGGCCGGTCGCCGAGCCGGACGACGAGGCGGTGCGGCTGCTGCGGTTGCTGACCCGTCGTGAGGTGCAGGTGCTGGCCCGGATCGCGGACGGGGAGGACACGGCGGCGATCGCCGCCGGGATGCGGATCGCCGCGAGCACCGCCCGGACGCACGTCCAGCGGGTGCTGATGAAGCTCGGTGCGCGGACCCGGCTGGAGGCGGCCGCGGTGGCGGCCCGTACCGGGCTGCTGGAGCGGATGGCCGGCGGCTGAGGGGGGCTCGGGTTTCGTGAAACCGGTTCCCGGGTGGCCCGTTCACGTGGTCCTGGGCACTCCGGCGGGCAGGGAGAATAGCCTCAGTCGTACACACGTCATCGACGGCCGCCGCTGATCCGGCGGACCGTCGCCCGCTGGAGGTCTCATCATGAGTAAGTACCTGGTCACGGGTGGCGCCGGCTACGTCGGCAGCGTGGTGGCCGCCCACCTGCTGGAGGCGGGGCACCAGGTGACCGTCCTGGACGATCTCTCCACCGGTTTCCGTGAGGGCGTCCCGGTCGGTGCCGAGTTCGTCGAGGGTCGGGTCCAGGAGGCCGGCCGGGTGCTGGACGGTTCCTTCGACGGCGTGCTGCACTTCGCCGCCTCCTCGCAGGTCGGCGAGTCGGTCGTGGATCCGGAGAAGTACTGGCGCAACAACGTGGCGGGGTCGCTGGAACTGGTCGCGGCGATGCGCGCGGCGGGTGTGCGCAAGCTGGTGTTCTCGTCCACCGCCGCCGTCTACGGCGAGCCGGAGGTCGTGCCGATCGCGGAGACCGCCCGCACCTCGCCGACCAACGCCTACGGCGCCACCAAGCTCGCCGTGGACCACCTGATCACCAGCGAGGCCGTCGCGCACGGGCTGGCCGCCGTCTCGCTGCGCTACTTCAACGTGGCCGGTGCGTACGGCGCGTACGGGGAGCGCCACGACCCCGAGTCGCACCTGATCCCGCTGGTGTTCCAGGCGGCGCTGGGTCAGCGCCCGCACATCGCGGTGTACGGCGAGGACTACCCGACCCCGGACGGCACCTGCATCCGCGACTACATCCACGTCGCGGACCTGGCCGACGCGCACCTGCTGGCGCTGGACGCGGCCAAGCCGGGCGAGCACCTGATCTGCAACCTGGGCAACGGCAGCGGCTTCTCGGTGCGCGAGGTGATCGAGTCGGTCCGGCGCGTCACCGGCCGGGAGATCCCGGTGCAGGCGGCCGGCCGCCGGGCCGGCGACCCGGCCGTGCTGGTGGCCTCGGCCGCCCGCGCCCACGAGGCGCTGGGCTGGACGCCGCGCCGCCCGAACCTGGACGACATCGTCGCCGACGCCTGGAAGTTCGCCCTGGAGAAGCACGGCCAGTAGGCCGCAGGACCCCGCAGGCGCCGCTCCCGGAGGTTCGGGGGGCGGCGCCTCGGCGTTGCCCGCTTCGACCGGTGATGGCGTGAAATCCCGCCACTCGCGTACCTCCTGACGAAACTTCACCAAACCGCCACGAGGGGGTTTCCCGGCCCGTACGCTGAGTGCGGCACCGGTGGGGGCCGGCGCCCTTTTTCGGCCTCACCGGCCACCGGTGGGCGGGCGGATTGACGGGCCCGGACCGCGGGTGCCGGGGCCGGTCCCCGCCCCCGGGCTCGGGCCGGTCTGAGCAGGGGGGTAGTGACGATGGGGCGGATCCGCGTCCTGGTGGTCGACGACCACCGGATCTTCGCCGAGGCCCTGGCCGCGGCGCTCGCCGCCGAGCCCGACGTGGAGGTGGGGGCGGCCGGCAGCGGGGCCGCCGCCGAGCGGGCGCTGGAGCGTGCCGCCGTCGAGGGGCGGGCCTTCGACGTGGTTCTGATCGACGCCGACCTGGGGGCCGAGGGCGTCGCTTCGGCGGGTGCCCGGAGCCGGCCCGGCCCGGACGCGGCCGACGCGGCCCGGCGGCGGCTGGCCCCGGCGGTGCCGCCGCCCCGCCACCCGGTCGGCCCGCCGGTGGTGCCGTCCGGCGGGCGCTCGGTGGACCTGCTGCGCCCGGGTGGGCGCGGCGCGGAGTCGGCCCGCTCCGACGCGTACCGGGCCGACCAGCTCAGAACCGCGCCTCCGGCACCGGACGGCATCACCCTGCTCGCCCGGGTCCGCCGCGCCCATCCGGGCCTGCGGGCGGTCGTGCTGGCCGCCGCCGACGATCCGCACCGCGCCGCCCGGGCCCTGCACGCGGGTGCCACCGGCTGGGTGGCCAAGGAGAGTTCGCTGGCTCGGCTGCTCGCCGTGGTCCGGGGGGTGCTGCGGGACGAGACGCACCTGCCGCCCGCGCTGCTGACCGGGGTGATCCGCGAGCTGACCACCGCCCGGCGGGACCGCACCGAGAGCGAGCGGCTGGTCGACACCCTGACCCCGCGGGAGAAGCAGATCCTGCGCTGCATGGTGGCGGGCCTGGGTCGGCAGGCGGTCGCGGAGCGGCTCTACCTGTCGCCGCACACCGTCCGGACGCACATGCAGAACGTGCTCGGCAAGCTCGGGGTGCACTCCACGCTGGCCGCGGTCGCGGTGGCCCGCCGGGCCGGGGTCAGCCCGGCCGAGCCGGCCCTGCCGGCGCCGCCGTCCATCGTGACCGCGGTGGACCGGACGTGAGCTCCGGGGCCCGGATCAGCCCGGGATGTTGTCGAACGGGGCGACCAGCTGCCGCAGGAGCGCGGCGAG
Source organism: Kitasatospora sp. NPDC056731 (assembly GCF_040687675.1). Classification (NCBI taxonomy): domain Bacteria; kingdom Bacillati; phylum Actinomycetota; class Actinomycetes; order Kitasatosporales; family Streptomycetaceae; genus Kitasatospora; species Kitasatospora sp. NPDC056731. Next base: position 39,383 of record NZ_JBFBNR010000013.1, on the reverse strand, counting down.
TTCGCCCCGCTGGCCGGAGCTGAGCTGGGCGAGCAGTTCGCGTTCGTGCGCGAGCAGTCCGGCGAGTGCCTGGTCGGCGCGGTCGCGGCCGTCGTCGGTGAGCCGGACGAGCACGCCGCGCCGGTCGTCCGGGTCGGGCAGGCGCTTGACCAGGCCCTTGCCGGTGAGGCGGTCGATGCGGTTGGTCATGGTGCCGGAGGTGACCAGGGTCTGGGTGAGCAGCTGGCCGGGGGAGAGCTGGTAGGGGGAGCCGGCCCGGCGCAGGGCGGTCAGGACGTCGAACTCCCAGGGCTCCAGCCCGTGCTCGGCGAAGGCGGTGCGGCGGGCGCGGTCGAGGTGCCGGGCGAGCCTGCTGACCCGGCTGAGTACCTCCAGCGGCTCCACGTCGAGGTCGGGGCGCTCTCGGCGCCACGCTGCGACCAGCCTGTCGACCTCGTCCTCCATGACGATCAGTGTATCGGTGGATGTGTCGATGTGAAGTCTCTTGACGTCGAGAAATGTGCCAGCAAGGCTACCTGGGATATCTTGATGTCGAGATACTTGCGAGGTGGACCATGACCAGTCCCGCCTGGGACCCGGCGCAGTACCTGCGCTTCGCGGACGAACGCACCCGTCCGCTGCGCGACCTGCTCGCCCGCGTCCCCGCCCTCCCGAACCCGGGCGATCCCGTGATCCTCGACATCGGCTGCGGCCCCGGCAACTCCACCGCCGTGCTGCGCGCACGCTGGCCGCACGCCCGCCTCACCGGCGTCGACAACTCCGCCCCGATGCTCGCCACCGCCCGCACCGACGGTGAGCCCACCGCCGACTACCTGCTCGCCGACGCCCGCGACTACGACCCGGCCCCGGCCGGACCCGACCTGATCGTCTCCAACGCCACGCTGCAGTGGATCGACGGCCACCTCGACCTCGTCCCGCGCTGGGCCGGCGCCCTGCGGCCCGGCGGTACCGTCGCCTTCCAGGTCCCCGGCAACTTCGACGCCCCCAGCCACACCCTGCTCGCCGAACTCCGGCGCAGCCCCCGCTGGCGCGGCCTCCTCGGCGACGACGCCGCCAGGGCCGGCGTCCACCCGCCCGAGCGCTACCTGGACGCCCTCACCGCCGCCGGCTGCACGCCCGACGTCTGGGAGACCACCTACCGCACCCTGCTCCCGGGCCCGGACCCGGTCCTCGCCTGGGTCAAGGGCACCGCCCTGCGCCCCGTCCTCACCCGGCTGACCGACCCCGGCCGCCAAGCCGCCTTCCTCGCCGAGTACGGGGCGCTCCTGCGCGAGGCCTACCCGGCCGGACCGCACGGCACCGTCTTCCCGTTCCGGCGGATCTTCGCCGTCGGAACCAGGGTCTGATGCGGGGCGGGAGGGCCTGATGCGGGGCGGGAGGGCCGTCGGTCCTTCCGCCCGCAGGTCAGTCCTTGCGCCCGCCGACCAGCCTCGGGTGCCGCTCCAGGCCCTCCAGCCCGTGCCAGGCCAGGTTCACCAGGTGCGCCGCGACCTGCGCCTTGTCCGGCTTGCGGACCTCCAGCCACCACTGCCCGGTCAGTGCCACCATGCCGACCAGCATCTGCGAGTACATCGGGGCCAGTCGCGCGTCGAAGCCCCGGGACTTGAACTCCAGGCCGAGGATGTCCTCCACCTGCGTCGCGATGTCGCTGATCAGTGACGCGAAGGTGCCGGTCGACTGGGCCACCGGGGAGTCCCGGACCAGGATCCGGAAGCCGTCCGTCGAGGTGTCGATGTAGTCCATCAGCGCGAACGCGGCCTGCTCCAGCAGCTCCCGCGAGTGCCCGCCGGTCAGCGCCCCCGTGACCATGTCCAGCAGCAGCTGCATCTCGCGGTCCACCACCACCGCGTACAGCCCCTCCTTGCCGCCGAAGTGCTCGTACACCACCGGCTTCGACACCCCGGCCCGCTCGGCGATCTCCTCCACCGAGGTGCCGTCGTAGCCGCGCTCCGCGAACACCGTCCGCCCGATCTCCAGCAGCTGCTCCCGCCGTTGCTTGCCGGTCATCCGGACCCGCCCGCCCCGGCGGCGCGGCGCCGGGGCGGGCGCACCTCCCGAGGCGCCCCCGCCCGCCGGTGCAGCGGTTCGCGGACGGGCCGGCGCCGCGTCGGGCGCCGCGTCCGTCCGCGTGCTCTGGTGGCCGCCTGTGCTGTCTGCGCTGCTCCCGTTCACCCCTACATCATGCTGGAAGCGACGACTCATGCGGCGCGGCGGGCGGCGATCCGTTGTGCGTCCGGCCAACGGACGTCCCGGACCCAGCCGGCCAGCTCGAACCAGCGGATCAGCCGGGCCGAGGAGTCGATCTGCCCGCGCAGGACCCCGTGCCGGGCGGCGGTCGGGTCCGCGTGGTGCAGGTTGTGCCAGGACTCGCCGCAGGAGAGCACCGCCAGCCACCAGACGTTGCCCGAGCGGTCCCGGGAGCGGAACGGGCGGCGGCCGACGGCGTGGCAGATCGAGTTGATCGACCAGGTGACGTGGTGCAGCAGGGCCACCCGGACCAGCGATCCCCAGAAGAAGGCGGACAGCGCGCCCGACCAGGACAGCGTCACCAGCCCGCCGACCAGCGGGGGGAGCAGCAGCGAGATCATGGTCCAGAGCCAGAACAGCCGGGAGATCCGCCGTATGGCCGGATCGCGGACGAGGTCCGGCGCGTACGTGAGCTGCGGGGTCTGCTCCTCGTCGAACATCCAGCCCATGTGCGCCCACCACAGGCCCTTGAGCAGGGCCGGGAGGCTCTCCCCGTAGCGCCACGGCGAGTGCGGGTCGCCGTCCTTGTCGCTGAACCGGTGGTGCTTGCGGTGGTCGGCCACCCAGCGCACCAGCGGGCCCTCGACCGCCAGGCTGCCGGCGATCGCGAGGGCGAGCCGCATCGGGCGGTTGGCCTTGAACGCGCTGTGGGTGAAGTAGCGGTGGTAGCCGACGGTGATGCCGTGGCAGGTGAGGAAGTACATGGCGACGGTGATCGCCGCGTCCGTCCATCCCAGTCCCCACCCCCAGGCCACCGGCACGGCGGCCAGCAGCGCGGTGAACGGCAGGAGGATGAACAGCCCGAGCGCGAGCCGTTCGGCGAGGCCCTGCTTCTCCCCGCCGCGGGTGGCGGACAGCCGGGTGGCGGCGGTGTCGGTGGGATCGGGGGATTCGGGGGGAAGCGCGGCGTTCCCCGCGCTCGGCTCGCCGGCCTTGGTGGTCATGGGCGTCCCTTTGCGGCATCTCTGTGCGGGAGGGAGGAGCGGAGGCTACGTTGGCGTAACCTACGGCATCGTAGGTTACGCTCCGTGGCGAAGGGAACACGCCGCCGCACGGCGCTTGAGTGAATTCACCCGACTGGATGGATGAACCGGCGGCCCGGCTTGTTCGACCGTTTCCGGCGGATCGGGGCCTGCGGATCGCGGCAGTTGATACCCATGGCAGGGTCGACTCGGGTAGGGTCTGAGCAACCATCCGCCGTGGTGTAATGGCAGCACAGGGCCCTTTGGAGGCCTTTGTCTGGGTTCGAATCCTAGCGGCGGAGCCTCTGCACGCCTCAGGTTCGGGCGTACCGCCGAACCGCCGGTATTGTCGGTGCTGCTCGGCGGACTGTGCGAATGGCGACCGGCCTCGGTCCGGTCCGGGCCCGTTCTGCCCGCTCTGTGAACCGACCGAGGAGCCTCCCCGCATGGGTGCCAATTCGCTTGCCGCCGTTGTCGTGCTCGCCGCCGGTGGCGGGACCCGGATGAAGTCGAACAAGCTGCCCAAGGTGCTGCACGAGGTCTGCGGCCGGTCGCTGGTGGGTCATGCCGTCTCGGCGGCCCGCGAACTGACGCCGGAACAGCTCGTCGTGGTGGTCGGACACCAGCGGGACCAGGTCCAGGAGCACCTCGCGGCGCACTACCCGGCGGCCCGCCCGGTGGTGCAGGAGGACCAGAAGGGCACCGGGCACGCGGTGCGCACGGCGCTGGAGGCGCTGGCCGCCGACGGCGTGGTGCTGGACGGCACGGTGATCGTGACCGCCGGGGACTCCCCGCTGCTGACCGGGGACACGCTGCGTCGCCTGGCGAAGGCCCACGCCGCCCAGGACAACGGGGTCACCGTGCTGACCGCGGTCGTCCCCGAGCCCTTCGGCTACGGCCGGATCCTGCGGGACGAGGACGGCACCGTCGCCGCGATCGTCGAGGAGCGGGACGCCACCGCCGTCCAGCGCTCGATCGCCGAGATCAACTCGGGCGTCTTCGCCTTCGACGCCAAGCTGCTGGTCGAGGCGCTGGCCGAGCTCACCACGGACAACTCGCAGGGCGAGGAGTACCTCACCGACACCCTGGAGATTCTGCGCACCGCCGGGCACCGGGTGGGCGCCGTGGTCGCGGAGGACCACCGGGACATCCTGGGCATCAACGACCGGGTGCAGCTCGCGCAGGCCCGCCGGCTGCTGAACGACCGCCTGCTGGAGCGGGCGATGCGGGCCGGCGTCACCGTGGTGGACCCGGCGACCACCTGGATCGACGTGCAGGTGACGTACGAGCCGGACGCCCTCGTGCTGCCGAACACCCAGCTGCAGGGCGCCACCCACCTGGGCGAGGGCTGCGAGGTCGGCCCGAACTCGACCCTGACCGACACCCTGATCGGCGCCGGCGCCCGTGTGAGCAACACCACGGCGGACCGCGCCGAGGTGGGCGAGCTGGCCACCGCCGGCCCGTACGCCTACCTGCGGCCGGGGGCCAAGCTGGCCCGCAAGGCGAAGGTCGGCACCTACGTCGAGGTGAAGAACTCCGAGCTGGGCGAGGGCGCCAAGGTGCCGCACCTCTCCTACATCGGGGACACCACGATCGGCGAGGGCACCAACGTCGGCGCGGCCTCCGTCACCGTGAACTACGACGGCGTCAACAAGCACCGCACGGTGATCGGTGCGCACTGCCGCACCGGCTCCGACAACATGTTCATCGCCCCGGTGACGATCGGGGACGGCGCCTACACCGCGGCCGGTTCGGTCATCACCACCGACGTCCCGCCGGGCGCGCTCGGAGTGAGCCGGGCGCACCAGCGCAACATCGAGGGCTGGGTGGAGCGCAAGCGCCCGGGGACCACCTCCGCGCAGGCCGCGAAGGCTGCGACGGACGGGGCCGCGGACGCCTGACGGGGCGGGCGGGAGCCCGAGGGCGGTCCCGGGGCGGACGGTTTCTGCGTGGGCGCGTAACCTTGGGGACATACGTGCGCCACTGGGCTTACGGCCCGTGTCCAGGCGTACCGACAATTCCCCCGACCCCTCGTGCGAGCCGGCTGCGCCTGCCCGCACGGGACGACGGGGTTCAGCGTCAGCAACGCGAGGAGACGGTGCAGTGAGCGGGATCACGACGTCGGGTGAGAAGAAACTCAAGCTCTTCTCCGGCCGTGCCCACCCGGAACTGGCGAGGGAGGTGGCCGAGGCGCTCGGGACCGAGCTCGTCCCGACCAAGGCCCTGGACTTCGCCAACGGCGAGATCTACGTCCGCTTCCTGGACTCCGCCCGTGGCGCGGACTGCTTCGTGATGCAGAGCCACACGGCTCCCATCAACCAGTGGATCATGGAACAGCTGATCATGATCGATGCGCTGAAGCGGGCCTCCGCCAAGAGCATCACCGCGATCCTGCCGTTCTACGGGTATGCCCGCCAGGACAAGAAGCACCTGGGCCGCGAGCCCATCTCGGCGCGCCTGGTCGCCGACCTGCTGCGCCAGGCGGGCGCCGACCGGCTGATGGCCGTGGACCTGCACACCGCGCAGATCCAGGGCTTCTTCGACGGCCCGGTGGACCACCTGTTCGCGCTGCCGATGCTGGCGGACTACGTGGGCGGGAGGGTGGACCGCTCCAAGCTGACCATCGTGTCGCCGGACGCCGGCCGGGTGAAGGTGGCCGACCAGTGGTGCGACCGGCTGGACGCGCCGCTGGCGATCATCCACAAGCGCCGCGACATGACCCAGGCCAATACCATCCTGTCGGCCGAGGTCGTCGGTGACGTCAAGGACCGGGTCTGCGTCCTGGTCGACGACATGATCGACACCGCCGGCACGATCTGCGCCGCGGCTGACGCGCTGTTCGACAACGGTGCGGCGGACGTCCTGGTGGCGGCCACCCACGGCGTGCTCTCCGGCCCGGCCGCGGACCGGCTGAAGAACTCGCGGGTGAGCGAGTTCGTGTTCACCAACACGCTGCCGACCCCGGGGCAGATCCAGCTGGACAAGATCACCACGCTGTCCATCGCCCCCTCGATCGCGGCCGCGATCCGCGAGGTGTTCGAGGAGGGTTCGGTCACGAGCCTCTTCGAGGGCGTGCACTGACGAAGCCCGACGACGGCGGCCCCGGTCCGGATCGGACCGGGGCCGCCGCCGATTTCACGGGAGGCCGTTCATGCGGTTAGACTCGTGAAACTGCTCGGCGAGGGATGCCGTGTGCCTGCTTGCCGGGTGCCCGCTCCGTGATCGACGCGCTGCCGGTACCGGATTCCCGTCCGCCGGCAGAGGCCGTTACCGCCGAGTGACCCCCGAACGTACTGAGGGTGTGGTCCCGGCGGTTTTTCGCGTTGCCTGCACCCCCGCGCCAGTCTTCCCGAGGAGTGCAGTCGTGTCCGAGATCCGCATCGCCGCTGAGACCCGTTCCGAGTTCGGCAAGGGTGCCGCCCGTCGCGCCCGCCGCGCCGGCTTCGTCCCCGGTGTCGTCTACGGCCACGGCCACGCCCCGGTTCACCTGAACCTGCCGAGCCACGACCTGATGATGGCGCTCAAGACCCCGAACGCCCTGCTGGTCGTGCCGATCGAGGGCAAGGACGAGTACGTCCTGCCGAAGGCCGTGCAGCGCGAGGCCATCAAGCGCACCATCGAGCACGTCGACCTGCTGCTGGTCAAGCGCGGCGAGAAGGTCACCGTCGAGATCCCGGTCCTGGCCGAGGGCGAGCTGGCCCCCGGCGGCAACCTGCTGGAGCACGTCCTCAACGCGCTGCCGATCGAGGCCGAGGCCACCCACCTGCCCGAGTCGGTCACCGTCTCGGTCGAGGGCCTGGAGTCCGGTGCCTCCGTCCTCGCCAAGGACATCGTCCTGCCGGCCGGCGTCACCCTGGCCGTCGACGCCGACGCCGTCGTGCTGCAGGTCATCGGCGCCCAGGCCGCCCCGGCCGAGGACGAGGCCGCCCCGGCCGAGGGCACCGAGGCCTGAGCCTCTCCCCACCAGCTGTGACCGCTGCCCCGGTCGCTCCCCTCGGAGCGGCCGGGGCAGCGGTGTGTCCGGGAAGATGACGTAGAGCGCGCACAGGAGGAGAGAGGGCATGGCGGACGAGTACGAGGGCCCCTGGCTGGTGGTGGGGCTGGGCAACCCTGGCGAGCAGTACGCCCGGAACCGGCACAACATCGGGTTCATGGTGGTGGACCTGCTGGCACAGCGGATGGGCGCGAAGTTCAAGGCGCACAAGAGCCGGGCGCAGGTGGCCGAAGGGCGGCTGTCCGGCCGCCGGGTGGTGCTGGCCAAGCCGATGTCGTTCATGAACCTCTCCGGCGGGCCGGTGACGGCGCTGCGGGACTTCTACAAGGCGCCGGCCTCGGCGCTGGTCGCCGTCCACGACGAGCTGGACATCGACTACGCGGCGCTGCGCCTCAAGCTGGGCGGCGGGGACAACGGCCACAACGGGCTGAAGTCGATCACCAAGTCGCTGGGGCCGGACTACTACCGGGTGCGGTGCGGGATCGGCCGGCCGCCGGGCCGGATGGAGGTCGCGGACTTCGTGCTGAAGGACTTCTCCGGCGCCGAGCGCAAGGAACTGGAGTGGTTCGTGGACCGCTCGGCGGACGCGGTGGAGGCGCTGCTGTCCGAGGGGCTGGAGCGGGCGCAGGGTACCTACAACTCCTGACGCTCCATCAAGTCCGGGAGTGGTGTTACGCAACAGTCGTACAACGCTTGCCGGTCCAAACCTGAATCCGTGTGAGAAGCCTGTGCGGGATCGGATAGCGTCGGCCTGGTACGCGAACGAGTCCTGGGGAGTTCTCGATGCGGGGTTTTCGTCCGGTCCGCCGACTGCGGCGGCTCCGGGTGGTCCGACTGAAGCAGTTCGGACGGCGGGTCGGCACGGCCGGTGCGCTGGGGGCGGCCGGGGTGCTGCTCTCGGGCGGCGCGGTGGCGCACGCGGACGCGGTGGCCGAGCCGGATCCGGGGGGCTCCCCGGAGCCTGCGGCGGCGCAGTTCGGGCCGCTGCTCGGTGACTCGATGGGCACGGACGCCGGGCTGCTGGCGGTCGGCGGCGGCCTGGTGGTCGCGGCCGGCGGCGCCGCGCTGTGGCTGAAGCGCCGACGCGCGGGCGAACCGGGCGAGTAGGCCGTGTCCGGGACCTAGCCGTCCGCGCGGCGACACGACACCGGGCCGGCGCCCACGGGCGCCGGCCCTTTCGCGTGCCCCGGGCCCTTCCGGTACGGGACGGGGCCGCCGCCCACCCCGGAGGGCGGACGGCGGCCCCGTCCCGTACGCGCGGTGGCGTCAGCCGGTGTTGCGCAGGCCGGCGGCGATGCCGTTGACGGTCAGCAGCAGCGCGCGGGCCCGCAGCGGGTCCTCGTGGCGGCCGGTGGCGACCTCCTCGCGCTGGCGGCGCAGCAGCGCGACCTGGAGGTAGGAGATCGGGTCGAGGTAGGCGTCGCGGACGGTGAAGGTCTGCTTGAGCACCGGGTTGTGCTCCAGCAGTGCGCCCTCGCCGGTGAGTCGGAGCACCTCGCGCAGGGTGAGGTCGTGCTCGGCGACGATCTGGTCGAAGACGTGGTGCAGTTCGGCGGGCACCAGCTGCTCGACGTAGTGGCGGGCGATCCGCAGGTCGGTCTTGGCCAGCGTCATGGCGACGTTGGACAGGAAGTTGCGGAAGAAGTGCCACTGGCCGTGCATCTCGTCGAGCACGCCGCCGAGGCCGGCCGCGCGGGCGGCGGCGAGGCCGGAGCCGACGCCGTACCAGCCGGGGACGATCTGGCGGGACTGGGTCCAGCCGAAGACCCACGGGATGGCCCGCAGGCCGTCGAGGCCGGCGCCGGAGTCGGGGCGGCGGGACGGGCGGGAGCCCAGGTGCAGCGAGGCGAGCTGGTCGACCGGGGTGGCGGCGAAGAAGTACTTCGGCAGGTCGTCCTGCTCGACCAGGGCGCGGTAGGCGGTGTGGGCGGCCGCGGAGACCTGGTCCATCGCGGCGTCCCAGCGGGCCAGTTCCTCGGGGGCCTGGCGCGGGGCGGTGTGCAGCGCGGAGGCGGAGAGGGTGGCGGAGATGGTCAGTTCCAGGTTCTCCCGGGCGAGGGAGGGGAGCAGGTACTTGTCGGAGATGACCTCGCCCTGCTCGGTGACCTTGATCTCGCCCTCCAGGGTGCCCCAGGGCTGGGCCAGGATGGCCTCGTGGGAGGGGCCGCCGCCGCGGCCGACGGTGCCGCCGCGGCCGTGGAACAGGCGCAGCCGGATGCCGTAGCGGTGGGCGACGTCGCGCAGCCGGCGCTGGGCGCGGTGGATCTCCCACTGGGAGGTGGTGATGCCGCCGAACTTGGAGGAGTCGGAGTAGCCGAGCATGACCTCCTGGACGTCGCCGCGCAGCGAGACGAGCAGCCGGTAGGAGGGGTCGGACAGCATCTCGTCGAGGATGAGGTCGGCCTTCTGGAGTTCCTCGGTGGTCTCCAGCAGCGGCACGATGCCGATCTTGGCGATGCCGCCGTGCAGGTCGATCAGGCCGGCCTCGCGGGCCAGGACGGTGGCGGCGAAGACGTCGTCGGCGCCCTGGCACATGGAGATGATGTAGCTCTCGACGATCTCGTCGCCGAAGCGCTCGAAGCCCTCGCGGATGGTGTTGAAGACGCCGAGGGTCTTGGTGCCGGCGGCGTCCAGCGGGGCCGGGGTGGGGGCGAGCGGGCGGCGCGAGCGGAGCTCCTTGGCGAGCAGCTTCTGCCGGTACTCGCGGGGCATGTCGGCGTAGCGCCAGGCCTCCTCGCCGAGGCGGTCGAAGAGCTGGCCGAGGGCGTGGTGGTGGGCCTCGGCGTGCTCGCGGACGTCCATGGTGGCGAGTTGGAGGCCGAAGGCCTCGATGGTGCGGATGGCGCGGGCGAGGCGGCCGTCGGCGATCAGCTCGCCGCGGTGGGCGCGCAGGGAGTCCTGGATGAGCCGCAGGTCGGTGATCAGCTCGCGGGTGCCGAGGTAGTCGCGGCCCTCGACGTGCGGGGTGCCCTGGGCGAGCCGCTCGCGGGTGTTCTCCAGCTTGAGCCGGACGCAGGTGGCCTTGAGGCGGTAGGGCTCCTCGGCGTTCATCCGCTTGTAGCGGGGGCTGAGCTCGGGGAGCTGGTGCAGGTCGGTGTTGAGCGAGGCGAGCAGTTCGACCGAGGCGCCGGCCAGCCGCTCGGAGGTGGAGAGGGTGCTGCGCAGGTCGTCGACGGCGGCCAGGGCGTCCTTGATGCCGTACTCGTGCTGGAGGTTGAGGACGTCCCAGGTGACCTGCGGGGTCACGTTGGGGTTGCCGTCGCGGTCGCCGCCGATCCAGGTGCCGAAGGTGAGCGGGCGGACGCCGTCGGGCAGGGTCAGGCCGACCCGGCCGAGCTCCTCGTGCAGTTCCTCCAGGACCTGGGGGACGGCGTCGTGGTAGAGCTCGTCCAGGTAGTAGACGGCGTTGCGGGCCTCGTCGGTGGGCTCGGGGCGGGCGATGCGCAGCTCGTCGGTCTGCCAGAGCAGGTCGATGACCTCGGCGAGGCGGCGGTCGGCCTGGCGGCGGGCGCTGCTGGTGCGGGCCGGGTCGGCCTGGGAGAGGCCGGCGGCGATCTCCTCGCGGTGGATGCGGTCGAGGAGTTCGCCGATGCGGCGCAGCTTGTTGAGGACGCTGCGGCGGGCGGCCTCGGTGGGGTGGGCGGTGAAGACCGGGCGGACCGCGAGGTGGGCCAGCGTGTTCTCGAGGTGCTTGGGGTCGGCCTCGGCGAGCTGGTCGGCGGTCTGGGCGAGCAGCGAGCCCTCCCGGGCGCGGCGGGTGGCGAACTCGCGGCCGCGGTGCACCTGTTCGGTGACGTTGGCGAGGTGGAAGTAGGTGGAGAAGGCCCGGACCAGCTTGGCGGCGGTGTCCAGGTCGATGTCGGAGAGGAGTTCGGCGGTGGCCTCGCCGTCGGTGCGGCTGAGCAGGCGGACCTGTTCGACCAGGCCCAGCAGCTGGGGGCCTTCCTGTCGGACGAGCGTCTCGCCGAGCAGGTCGCCGAGGCGGCGGATGTCCGCCCGCAGGGCCGCGTTGTCGGCAACTGGGCCGGTGGCGTGGACAGTGGGGCTGTCCGCCGGGGTGGGGACCGGAGCGGTCACGGCTGGCTCCCTGTGGTGGTGGGGTTCGGCAACGGCTCATCGTCACAGGTCCGCCCGCGTGTGGCGGGTGTGACGCGTGCGGACCGCGCTGTCCGACGCGACCAGCATAGGTGTCGGGGCGGTCGCTGTCCGCGAGGTGGCCGGATGGCGGACAGTGACGCCGCAGGCCGCATGTGGTCTGGACCACTTGAGGGTCCGGCGAGGTGTCGGGGGCAATCCCGGTGGGGAGGGGAGGGGGTTGCCGCTTAGGCTGTCAACCATGAGCAAGTCGCCTGGGGAGCGCGCGCCGGTCCGGCCGTTCTGGTGGTGGGAACGGCCGCGCAGCGCCTTCCTGGACATCGGGCTGGCGGTGCTCGCCGCGCTGGAGTGCGCGCTCAGCACGATCGCCTTCCTCTCCGGCCGGGTGCACCTGGACGCCGCCGGGATGGCCGGCATCTCGCTGCTCGGCGTGGTGGCGGGCGGTTCGCTGGTGCTGCGCCGCCGCTGGCCGGCCGTACCGGTGCTGGTGACCCTGGTGGCGATGCCGGGGATGCTCGGCGTCCTGCTGCTGGTGGTGTCGCTGTACACGCTGGCGGCGACCTGGGAGTGGCCCACCCGGCGCTGGCGGGTGGTGGCGCTGTCCGCACTGGCCTTCGCCGAGACCGTCGCCGTGATGATGGTGTCGATGCTGACGCCCGGCGACACGGCGGTGGAGCAGCCGCCGCTCTGGGGCCAGGTGCTGATCGCGGTGCTGGTCTCCGTCGGCCTGACCGTCCCGCCGGTGGTCACCGGACTGTACGTGGGCGCGCGGCGGCGGCTGATCGACTCGCTCAAGGACCGCGCGCACGGCCTGGAGACCGAACTGGACCTGCTGGCCGAGCAGGCCCAGGAGCGCGCCCGCCGGGCCCGGCTGGAGGAGCGCACCCGGATCGCCCGGGAGATGCACGACGTGGTGGCGCACCGGGTGTCCCTGATGGTGGTGCACGCCGGGGCGCTGGAGCGGATCGTCGCCAAGGACCCGGAGAAGGCCGCGCAGAGCGCCAAGCTGATGGGCGAGGTCGGACGGCAGGCGCTGAACGAGCTGCGGGAGATCCTCGGCGTGCTGCGGATGGACGACGAGCGCCAGCCGGAGCCCGACTCGCTGGCAGGGCTGCCCCGGCTGGTCGACCAGTCCCGGGCGGCCGGCATGGCGGTGACGCTGACCGTCAGCGGCAGCCGGCAGGAGTTCACCGGCGAGGCCGAGCAGACCGCCTACCGGGTCGTCCAGGAGGGCCTGACCAACGCGCACAAGCACGCGGGCGGCGCACAGGTGTCCGTCCTGCTCGCGTACGCGCCCAACGGGGTGCGGGTGAGCGTGGTGAACGCCTGCCCGGGCGGCGGCGGGGGCGCGGCGAAGCTGCCCAGCGGCGGCAACGGGCTGGTCGGGATGCGGGAGCGGGTGATCGCGCTGGGCGGCACCTTCTCCTCCGGGCCGGAGGCGGACGGCGGGTTCCGGGTCGAGGCGGTGCTGCCGTCCCGGCTGGCGGTCCGGGCCGACCGGCTGCGGTGACGCGCCGCCAGGCCCGGCGGTCAGGGCGTGTCGGCCGCCTGACCCAGGGCCCGCCGGGCCGCCGTCAGGACCCGTCGGCGGTGCGCAGCCGCTCCGGGGCGGTGCCCAGGATCAGGGTGGTGACGGCCTGGTCGATGCCGTGTCCGAGGAACCACTCGCCGGTGTGGTCCAGGCTGTAGACCCGGCCCTCCTCGTCGACGGCCAGCAGCGCCTGCCCGTACGCCTCCTCGCCGAGCGGGGCGAGCTGGCTGCCCAGGGCGCGGCCGAGGTCGAGCAGGGTGCGCGGCTGGTGCAGCCCGCACAGCGGGTCGATCAGGAACGGGGTGCGGGCCAGCTGGCGGCCCGGGCCGGCCAGGTCGAAGGCCAGGCCGCCGAACTCGGCCCAGGCCTCCACCGCCGCCGGGAACACCGCGTGCCGCAGACCGGACGGCCCGCCGTACCCGACCAGGGCGTCGGCCCACTCCTCGGCCTGCCGTATCTGCCAGCGGCCGGGGTGCCAGCCGGCCGCCTTGAGCTCGGCGGCGACGTCGGCGGGGAAGCGCGGGCGGGCCCGCCCGGCGGGGGCGGCGGACAGGGTGGCCGGCGGTGGCGGGGGCGGGCTGGGCGGGTTCAGGGCGGACTCCAGGGCTCGGGGACAGGGGGCGTACGAGGGCGCGGTCAGGGCGCGGGCGGCCCGACCGCGACGCTCTGCACGGTGAAGTGCTCCAGCATCGGCGCGCAGGAACGGCACGGCGGGGCGTGGGTGCCGTGCGCCGGGTCGCCCTCCTCCCGGATGCGAACGGTCGTCATCCGGGAGCCCTTGAGCGCCTTGCGGGCCTCGTGCAGGGTCATCGGCTTGCGGGCGGCGCGCTTGGAGCGCCGGCCGTCGACCGCGACCAGGTGCTGGGAGAGCAGGACGGCCTCCGGGCAGCGGCCGGTGAACCGCTCGCGCGCCTCGACGGGCAGCGTGTCCAGGAACTCGCCGACCAGCGGGTGCAGGACCGGCCGTCGGGCGTCCTTGTCCCCGGCCAGGGTGTGCACCTCGCCGCCCTTGAGTGACAGCGCGGCGGCGACGGCGGGCAGCAGGCTGTCGCGGTGGTGGCGCAGCACGGGCGGGCCCGCGGGCTCACCGGTGGTCATGCGTCGTCCTCCTCCTCTGTTCCCGCTGACGGAAGGACCGGTGGGACGGTCCGGGGCAAGCCTGTCAAACGACACCGACATCCGCACAACCGGGGTGCGGGGGCGGACGAACGACCGTGCGGGACCGGCCGGGCCGTCACCCGATCCTCGCCGGACCGGGGCCGGATCCGCACATCGTCGTCACGACTTGTCCGCTGATTTCCCGAAACCACCTCCGGGCCGGGGGCACGGCCGGTACCGTTCCGGCAGCGAGGCCGAAGGGGATCCGGCCGACCGCCCGCGGCCGCGCGGACGGGGCCGGACCCGGTGCCCGCGCCGGACGTTGGGGCCGCCGGGGTGGGCCCGAGCCCGCCCCGGCGGCGGAGCGAAGGGGCTCGTGGATGACGTCGGAGCAGCCCGGTCGGAACGGGCCGCGGCAGCGGTCGGGGGCCTGGGACGCGCAGGCCGCCAACCAGGCGCCCGGTGGGCACGTGCCCACGCCGGGCGAACCGCCCCGGCCGGCACCGGAACGCCCGGTGGGCCTCGCCGTGGTCGGGGCCGGCTACTGGGGCCCGAAGCTGGTCCGCAACGCGCAGGACACCCCGGCGCTGCGGCTGCACTGGCTGTGCGACCTGGACGAGGCCAAGGCCCGTGCCGTGCTGGGGGAGTACAGCACCGTCCGGGCGACCGGCTCCTACCGGCGGGTGCTCGACGACGAGCGGGTCGGGGCGGTCGCGGTGGCCACGCCCGCGGCCGCGCACTACCGGCTGGTGCGGGCCGCGCTGGAGGCCGGCAAGCACGTGCTGGTGGAGAAGCCGATCACCACCTCGGCCGCCGAGGCCGCCGAACTGGTCGACCTGGCCGAGCGCGGCGGGCTGGTGCTGATGTGCGACCACACCTTCTGCTACACCCCGGTGGTGCGCCGGATCCGCGAGCTGGTGCACGGCGGCGAGATCGGCGACATCCAGTTCTTCGACTCGGTGCGGATCAACCTCGGCCTGGTGCAGCCCGACGTGGACGTGCTATGGGACCTCGCCCCGCACGACCTGTCGATCCTCGACTTCGTGCTGCCGCCCGGCGTCGAACCGGTCGGGGTGTCCGCCCAGGGCGCCGACCCGATCGGCGCCGGCCGGGCCTGCGTGGCGTACCTGACGGTCCGGCTGAGCAACGGCGCGCTGGCCCACTGCCACGTCAACTGGCTCTCCCCGACGAAGGTCCGCACCACGCTGATCGGCGGCTCCCGGCGCACCCTGGTCTGGGACGACCTCAACCCGCAGGCCCGGCTGGCCGTGCACGACCGCGGCGTCGACCTCACCCCGCCCGACCAGCTGACCGACGCGATCCGGCACCGGGCGCTGATCTCCTACCGGGTCGGCGAGATGGTCGCGCCCGCGCTGGTCGAGCAGGAGGCGCTGCGCAACGTGATGGCCGAGTTCGCCGCCGCGATCACCGAGCGCCGGGCCCCGCTCACCGACGGCCGGGCCGGGGTGCGGGTGCTCCAGCTGCTGGAGGCGGCTTCGCTCAGCCTCGAACTCGGCGGTGCCACCGTCCCGGTGGGGTCCGGGGACCGGGCGGCCGCCCGGTGAGCGCCGGCATCCCGCTGGTCGGCCCGATCCCGCCGGTCGAATCGATCCCGCTGGTCGACCTGGCGGCCGCGCACGCCGAGGTCGCGGCCGAGGTCCGGGCCGGCTTCGACCGGGTGCTCGCCTCCGGCGGCTACGTCAAGGGCCCCGAAGTGGACGGCTTCGAGCGGGAGTACGCCGACTTCACCGGCGCCCGGCACTGCGTGGGCGCCGGCAACGGCACCGACGCCCTCGAACTCGCCCTGCGCGCCCTCGACCTGCCGCCCGGCGGCGGGGTCGTGCTGCCCGCCAACACCTTCGTCGCCACCGCCGAGGCCGTGCAGCGGGCCGGGCTGCGCCCGGTGCTGGTCGACGCCGACCCGGCGCACCTGCTGATCGACCCCGAGCGGGCCGCCGGGGCGCTGCCCGGCGCGGTCGCGCTGCTGCCCGTCCACCTGAACGGCCAGCTCGCCCCGATGGGGCCGCTGCTGGAACTGGCCGACGGACGGCCGGTGGTGGAGGACGCGGCGCAGTCCCAGGGCGCCCGGCAGCACGGGCGCACCGGCTACGGGCGGATCGCGGCCACCAGCTTCTACCCGGGCAAGAACCTCGGCGGCTACGGCGACGCCGGGGCGGTGCTCACCGACGACGACGAACTCGCCGCCGCCGTCCGGCTGATCGGCGACCACGGCGCACGCGAGAAGTACCGGCACGAGCGGTTCGGCTTCAACTCCCGGATGGACGCGCTGCAGGCCGTCGTGCTGCGGGCCAAGCTGCGCCGGCTGCCCGCCTGGAACGCCGCCCGCCGGGCCGCCGCCGCCCGCTACGACGCCCTGCTCGGCGGTCTCGACGGCCTGACCCTGCCGCGCACCGCGCCCGGCAACGAGCACGTCTGGCACCTGTACGCGGTGCGGATCGGCCCCGGCCGGGACCGCGACGCCGTCCTCGCCGCGCTGCACGCCGCCGGGATCGGCGCCGGGGTGCACTACCCCGTCCCGGTCCACCTCCAGCCCGCGTTCCGTCACCTCGGCCACCGCGCGGGGGCGTTCCCGGTCGCCGAACGGGCCGCCCGCGAACTGCTCAGCCTGCCGCTGCACCCGCACCTCACCGAGGCGCAGCAGACCAGGGTCGCCGGGGTGCTGGCCGGGGCGCTCGGGCAGCGGCCCTGACGGTTCCCCTTCTCCCGGGCGGGGGCCCGGGCCCGGAGACGACCCCCTACGCTGGTGTCCAGCAAGCGCTTCGAGAATTTGCAGCAGCCAGTGGGGGCTCCCAGATGACGACAGGTCGGCCCGGCGTCGCCGCCGCACCGAACGCGGCGTACGCAGGTCAGGTGGTGCAGTTCCCGGACCCGGTCCGCGCGGAGCGACACCCCGCCGGGGTCCGGGTGGACGAGTACGGCTACCCGGACTTCGGCTCGTACGCCGCCGCCGCGGCCGAGGTCGCCGACCCGCCGGACGGTTTCGGCGTGGACGAGCTGCGGCTGACCGACTACGTGTCGGCCAACGCCGCGCTGTTCACCCAGGGCCACCCGCTCTGGGCCGACCTGGACACCGCCGTCGCCACCCCGCCCGGCTGGACCTGGCACCACGCGGTCGGCCGGGCCGCCCCCGGCTGGCGGCGGATGGAGCTCGTCCCGGTGGAGGTCAAGGCGCTGCTGCGGCACCACGCCGGCCTGGCCACCTCCGCCGCCGACCACACCCGCCGCGGTACCCGCCCGTTGCAGGAGCGTCGGCCCGTGCACTTCTCGCTGGCCAAGGACGGCGGCGACCCGATCGGTGTCCCCGAGGACCTGGTGCAGCGCGCCGAGGAGCGCCTCGGCTACCGGCTGCCCGGCGCCTACCGCACCTTCCTCAAGCTGGGCGGCGGCCGCGCCCCGGTCGGGGTGGCGCTGGACACCGAGCTCGGCATGCTGCTCGACCAGCCCTTCCTCACCCTCAGCGAGGAGTACGGCACCCAGGACGTCGTGTACGCCAACAAGTGCCTGCGCGACCACCTCACCAAGGACTACCTGGGCGTCGCCTACGCGCAGGGCGGCATCGTCGCGCTCAAGGTGCGCGGCGACCGGGCCGGCTCGGTCTGGTTCCACCTGTACGACGACGCCCGCGACACCGGCGCGCCGGAGGCCCCGGAGGACCGCTGCGCCCGGCTGCTGCTGCCCTGCGGCGAGGACTTCGACGCGTTCCTGCTGCGGCTGGCCGGCAGCCCGCCGGAGCTGGAGACGGTCGCGGAGCTGATGGTGGACGGCGGGTTCGCCCGGGCCGTCCCGGTGGACTGACGTGGCCGCGGCGGTGCAACGAGCGGGGACGACGAGGATGGGGACAGGGGTGAACCGGGCGTGGTGACGTACGCGCAGGCGCAGGAGCTCGCCGAGGAGTGGATCAACGGCGGGGTGCCGCAGCCGCAGCAGCGCGAGGTACGGGTCCGGGAGTTCGACCTGGGCTTCGTCTGCTGGGCGGTGGCACCCGGGGACGGGACGGCGGGGCCGTCGGGTGCGGGGGACGGGTCGGCCGGCGAGGCGCGACTGGTGATCGCCCGGGACTCCGGCGCGACCACGCTCTGGCCCGCGCTGCCCGTCAACGAGGTGGTCCGGCAGTACGAGGAGGCGTACGGGAGGCCGGTCGCGGCCAACCCGGCGGGGGCGGCGAAGCCCGCGCCCGGGCCGGTCGAGGCGACGTCCTTCCTGCTCAGCCCGCCGCAGTGGCTGCAGGAGGCGGGGGCCGCGGCGATCGCGGCGGAGGCGGAGCGGCTGGGGGGCCAGAGGGCTCCGGCTCCGGCTGCTCCGGTGGCTCCGGCTGTTCCGGTGGCCGAGCCGCCCGCGCCGGTCGCTGCGGCGCCCGCCGTGCCGGCCGCGCCCGCCGTCGAGCCGCCCGTGCTCGCCGTGCCGTCCGGTTCTGCCGGTCCTGCTGGTTTCGCCGTCCCGCCGCAGGCCCCGGCCCCCGTGCCGGTGCCGCCGGCCGGGGCCGAGGCGGCCACCGTCCTGATGCCCGAGGGGCTGCGGACCACCGGCTCCGACCTGCCCGACGCGCCCGCGCCGGCCGGGGCCGAGGCCGCGACCATGCTGATGCCGCCGGAGGGCGGCTACGGCATGCCGCCGGTCCCGCCGCCTGCCGCCCGGGCCCAGGCCCAGGCGCCCGCGCCCGTGCCGCCTGCGGCCGTCGAGCCGGCGCCGACGCTGCTCGCGTCGCCGGACGCCGTGCCGGGCCTGATGGGCCTGCCGGGTGCGCCGTCCGGGCCGCCCGGCGGGGTGGAGCAGCCGCCGACCGTGCTGGCCCCGCCCGCCGCCGCCCCGCAGCCGGTCGCGCCCCCCGCCGCGGCCGCGCCGGTGGAGCACGCGCCGACCATGCTCGCCGCGCCCGGCGGCCTGCCCGGCCCGGGCGGTCCGCCCGCTGCTCCGGCGCCGGCCCCGGCGCCGCAGGCCGGACTCGGCCGCAACCCGGGGTCGGCCCCGCCGCCGCCTCCTCCGGCCGCGCTGCGCGGTGGCGCGTCCGGTCCGGGCGCCGCGCACGGCGTTTCGCTCGGCCGCAACCCGGGCTCCGCCCCGCCGCCGCCCCCGCCCGCCGGGCTGCGGCACACCCCGGGGGCCGGCGCGCCCGCCGCAGGCCCCGGCGGCCGCGCGGCCGGTTCGACCCCGCCGCCCCCGCCTCCGGCGGGCCTGCGCGGGGCCGTCGCCCCGGCGCCCGCCCCGCCCGCCGCCGCCCCGCAGCCGGCCTCGCCCGCCGCCGGCGTGGCGTACGAGGCGACCCAGCTGGCCGGCGCGATCGACCCGGCGCTGCTGGGCGCCGTGCCGGCCGACCCGGGCACCCCGCCGTCCGGGGGCCCCGCCGTCCCGCCGCCGCCCGGCGGTCCAACGGCCCCCGCCGCGCCCGCGGCCGGGTACGGCTACCCGAACACGGGCGGTGAGGCCCCGGCCGCACCGCCGGCGCCGGTGCCCGGCGTGCCGCAGGGCGCTGCCGTCCCGCCGGGGGTGCCGACGGTCGGCCCCGGCTACTTCGCCGCGCTCAGCTACCGGGGCCCGGACGGCTCCGAGCAGAAGCTGCTGCACCGCAGCGAGCCCGGCACCCCGCACCCCGAGTGGAAGATCCTCCAGGACCTGCGGCGGCTGAACGTGCCGCCGGAGCAGGTGCTGGAGCTCTACACCGAGCTGGAGTCGTGCGACCTGCCGGGCGGCTACTGCAACCGCATGATCGCCGCGTCCTGGCCGAACGTCCGGCTCACCCACACCGCCGCCTACGGCCGCGACCACGCGTCCCGGCAGGCCGGCATGGCCGAGTTGCTCGACCACCTGGACGAGCTGCACCAGCTGGCCTCCGGGGCCCAGCGGGTCCGCCCGTCCCGGGTGCCGCTGCCCGCGCCGGGGACGGTCCAGCCGCTGCCGCCGCTCCCGCCGCAGCAGCTCGCCCAGGAGCTCGGGGCGGCCTTCGGCCAGAACGTGTTCCGCTACGAGCAGCGCGCGGTCTCCCGCCAGGGCGTGCCCGAGCCGGTGTCGCAGTCCCTGGTGTGGGCGGGGCTGCCGCGCGACTTCGGCCCGTTCTTCTGGGCGCAGGCGCAGGAGGGCCGGCCGATCCCGACGCTCGCCGAGCTGGCCGCCGAGCGCGGTCTGCCCACGGCCCCGGACTTCGGCGGCTACCTGGTGCTCGGCAACGACTACGGCCGCCAGCTCTGCGTCCAGTACGGCACCGCGAACGTGGTCGCCGTGGACGTCGACGGAACCGGCCAGCCTCCCCGGTTCGTCAACACGGGTGTACCGGAGTTCGTCCGCGCGATGGCCCTGCTGGGCCGGATGTGGCGGCTGCGGTACGGGCTGACCCCGGACCAGGCCGGTCGTTGGACGACCGACTTCCAGGCGCAGCTCGCCGCGATCGACCCGGCGGCCCTGCAGACCGCGGACACGTGGTGGGCCGTGCTGCTGGAGCAGTTCTGGGACGGCCTGCTGTAGCGGGTTGTCGCGGATCCTCGCAGGTGGGGAGGGGTCGTTCCGGTGTTTGGAACGACCCCTCCGGCATGCCGTCGTGGCTGTGCCTCGTTGGGGTTTCGCCCAGATCTGCGCAAAATAGGTCAAGAGGATGGGTCTATTCGTCCAGTCCTCGACGTATTCCGGTCCGCCAGGCGTCCGATTTCGGCCCCGGCCGCCGAACCGGTTCCGGATCCGTCCGTTCCGTCCGATCATGGGCTCCGCAGCCCGCGACATGAGGGGAAGAGCCCATGAGCGACGCCGTCCCCGAGTACGGCTTCACCTCTGCCCGGCGCGGTTACGCGCCCGAGCAGGTCGACCGAGCCCTCACCGCCCTCACCGCGCAGCGCGACGAGGCGTGGGAGCGGCTGAGCGTCCTCGGCTCCGGGCTCCGGCAGATGGAGGCCAGGCTGGCCGACATCCGCCGGGCCGCCGAGGAGGCTCCGGAGCCCGACTACGAGGTGCTCAGCGAGCAGGCCGCCGGACTGGCGGTGATGGCCCAGAACGAGGCGCGCGCCGTCCGGGAGAAGGCCGAGCGCTTCTCCGAGGACCTCCGGGACGAGGTCTACGAGGCCGGCCAGGCCCTCGGCCACGCCGCCAAGGAGTACGCCACCACCACCCGCTCCGAGGCCGACCAGGCCGCCCGGCGCACCGACGAGCGCACCCGCGCCGAGGCCGAGGGTATCCGGGCCGAGGCCGACCGGGAGAGCCGCAGCGACCGGGACGCCGCCACCTCCTACGCCGCCAAGGTGCGGGTGGCCGCCGCCGAGGCCGGCGAGCAGGCCGAGGCCACGCTCGCCGAGCTGCGCCGCAAGGCCGACGAGACCTTCGCCCAGGCCCAGACCAAGGCCGACGCCGAGGACGCCCAGGTCTCCGCGACCGCCGAGCGCCGGGTCAAGGAGGCCGAGCAGCACCGGGAGACCGTGCTCGGCCGGATCAAGCAGCTGGAGACCGACGCCCAGGCCAAGGCCGACCAGCTGATCGAGCAGGCCCGCCGGGAGGCCGAGCGGATCAACGCGGCGAGCGAACGCGAGCAGGGCGAGTTCGACGGCCGTCTGGAGACCGTGCAGAAGCACCTGGACCACATCAAGGCCACGCTGGCCTCGCTCACCGGCGCGGCGGTCGGCGCCATCGAGCCGGAGCGGCTGGCGGCGGCGGTCGCCGGGCCGGCGGACGCCCGGCGGGTCGCGGACGCGGTCGCCGACGCGGGGCCGGTGGACGCGGCGCCGGTGGACTCGGAGGCGGACACCGGTGAGATCGAGGTGGCCGACCTGCGGAAGGCCGTCGCGCCGGCCGCGCCGGCCGCGCGGGAGAAGTCGGCGGCCGGGCTGCGGATGCCGGTCGTGGGCGGGGCCTCCGTCGCCGGGGCCGCGAGCGGTTCCGGCGCGCCCAGTGCGTCCGGCGCGTCCGGCGCGCCCGCCGGGGCGGTGGCGACCGGTCCGGTCGCGCCGGCCGCGGCGCCGCCGAAGCCGGTCGGACCGCCCCGGTCGGGGGAGGCCGACGGCGACGGCGAAGGCGCCGAGAAGGAGCCGCAGGACGAGACCCGGATCATCCCGAAGATCGTCATCGTGGACGACGGTGCCGGCTACGCCACCCCGAACACGGTGAGCTACCGGCGTCGCTGACCGCCGCGCCGGCGGCTCGTCCATGATCAGCCGGGTGAGCTTCGCGTCCTGGGCCCTGACCGCTCCCGCTGGGGTGGTCAGGGCCTTCGCGTTGCGGTCGATCGGCCGGCGCCGGTAGCCGGCCAGGGCGGTGGACCGGAGGTTGGCCAGGTTGGTCCTCGAAAGATGTGCGACGTCGACCTGTTGCGCCGGTAGTCGCCGCACGCCTGGTGGCGGCGGTGGGCCGGAACGCGGTCCGGCAGGGCGGCGACCACGAGTGAGGCCGAGACCCGTGGCGCCCTCCAGGAAAGGGCGCCACGGTTCCCGGCGCTTGGGCGGGCGCCCCCACCCAGGGTCGCCCGGCCTCGCACCTCCGACCCCCATCGGGGGTGCGACAGTGCCGCCACAGCCATCCCCCACGGTTGGGTGCGGCGGGCACATTCACCATGGTGCGCGATCTCCATGGACAGGCAGTGACAGGAGTATGTCCAGTTCGTGGCAGATCGCGGAGCCGAATCTGACCAGGGTCCGGCCGGTTCGTCCACCGGCCGGTCCGGTGTTCCGTCCAGTCGTTCGTCCGCGGTCCGGTCGCGGTCCGGTCGCGGTCCGGTCACCGGCTCCGTCCGGGGCCGTTCGTCGCCCCGGACGGTGGTTCGTTCCCGCCCGGCCCCGCCGGGCCGTACACCGCGTGCGCGTCCGTGCCGCGGCGTAGGCTGGACACCCCCGGCCGCTCGGCGTGCCGGGCCGTTCGCGTTGCCCCGGCAGGCCTCTGCCGCCCGGAGGCAGCACCAGCCACGGGACGAAGAAGAGACCCTGATGAGTCTGACCGGACTGCTCGATGTCGTCGCGCGGGACTCGGCGCTCGCCGAGGCCATCGAGGCGGCGACCGCCACCGGAGCCGCGGCCGACGGCCGCCGCCACCTGGACCTGGTCGGACCGCCCGCCGCCCGGCCGTTCGCCATCGCCGCGCTCGCCCGCGCGCTGGCCGGCCAGGCCGCCGGCGAGCGGGGTCGTCCGGTGCTCGCCGTCACCGCGACCGGCCGGGAGGCCGAGGACCTCGCCGCCTCGCTGCGCTCGCTGCTGCCGCCGGACGCGGTCGCCGAGTACCCGGCCTGGGAGACCCTGCCGCACGAGCGGCTGTCGCCCCGCTCGGACACCGTCGGGCGCCGGCTGGCCGTGCTGCGCCGGATCGTGCACCCGCGGGCGGACGACCCGGCGGCCGGCCCGGTGCAGGTGGTCGTCGCGCCGGTCCGCTCGGTGCTCCAGCCGCAGGTCAAGGGGCTGGCCGAGCTGGAGCCGGTGGCCGTCCAGCGCGGCGAGTCGCACGATCTGGAGGAGGTCGCCCGACGGCTCTCCGCCGCGGCCTACGCGCGTGTCGAACTGGTCGAGAAGCGCGGCGAGTTCGCCGTCCGCGGCGGAATCCTGGACGTCTTCCCGCCGACCGAGGAGCACCCGCTGCGGGTGGAGTTCTGGGGCGACGACGTCGAGGAGATCCGCTACTTCAAGGTCGCCGACCAGCGCTCGCTGGAGATCGCCCAGTACGGCCTGTGGGCGCCGCCCTGCCGTGAGCTGCTGCTCACCGACGAGGTGCGGGCGCGGGCCGCCGAGCTGGCCGCCGCGCACCCCGGGCTGGCCGAGATCCTGGACAAGATCGCCGAGGGCATCGCGGTCGAGGGCATGGAGTCGCTGGCGCCCGTCCTGGTGGACGACATGGAACTGCTGATGGACGTGCTGCCGCTCGGCTCGGTCGCCGTGGTCTGCGACCCCGAGCGGGTCCGCACCCGGGCCGCCGACCTGGTGGCGACCAGCCAGGAGTTCCTGCACGCCTCCTGGGTGGCGGCCGCGGCCGGCGGGGACCGGCCGATCGACCTGGAGACCATCGACGTCTCCGCCGCCTCGCTGCGCTCGCTCGCCGAGGTGCGCGAGCACGCCGCCGAGATCGGCCTGCCCTGGTGGTCGGTCAGCCCGTTCGCGACCAGCGAGTCCACCGTGAACGAGGTGCTTGCCCGCGGCGGAGCCGCTGATTGGCACGGCGATGCCAACACGCTCACCCTCGGCATGCACGCCGTCGAGGCCTACCGGGGCGACACCGCCCGGGCGATCGCCGACGCCAAGGAGCGGCTGGCCGCCGACTGGCGGGTCGTGATGGTGACGGAGGGCCACGGGCCCGCCTCCCGGCTCGCCGAGGTGCTCGGCAACGAGGGCATCCCGGCCCGGCTGGTCGCCGACCTCGCCGAGGCGCCCACCCGGGATGTCGTCTACGTCTCCTGCGGCTCGATCGAGCACGGCTTCGTCGACGAGGCCCTGAAGCTGACGGTCATCACCGAGACCGACCTGTCCGGCCAGAAGTCCTCCACCAAGGACATGCGCCGGATGCCGTCCCGGCGCCGCAACGCGATCGACCCGCTGGCCCTGGCCGCCGGCGACTACGTCGTCCACGAGGCGCACGGCGTCGGCCGGTACGTCGAGATGGTGCAGCGCACCGTCCAGGGCGCCACCCGCGAGTACCTGGTGCTGGAGTACGCCCCGGCCAAGCGCGGCCACCCCGGCGACCGGCTGTTCGTGCCGACCGACCAGCTCGACCAGGTCACCAAGTACGTCGGCGGCGAGGCCCCGACGCTGCACCGGCTCGGCGGCGCGGACTGGGCGAAGACCAAGCAGCGGGCCAAGAAGGCGGTCAAGGAGATCGCCGCCGACCTGATCAAGCTGTACTCGGCCCGGATGGCCGCCCCCGGCCACACCTTCGGCCCGGACACCCCCTGGCAGCGCGAGCTGGAGGACGCCTTCCCGTACGCGGAGACGCCGGACCAGCTGACCACCATCGCCGAGGTCAAGTCCGACATGGAGAAGTCCGTCCCGATGGACCGGCTGATCTGCGGCGACGTCGGCTACGGCAAGACCGAGATCGCGGTGCGCGCCGCGTTCAAGGCGGTGCAGGACGGCAAGCAGGTGGCGGTGCTGGTGCCGACCACGCTGCTGGTGCAGCAGCACTTCTCCACCTTCGCCGAGCGGTACGCCAACTTCCCGGTGTCGGTGAAGGCGCTCTCCCGGTTCCAGAGCGACAGCGAGGCCAGGGCCGTGCTGGAGGGCCTGTTCGAGGGCTCGGTGGACGTCGTCATCGGCACCCACCGGCTGTTCTCCTCCGAGACCAGGTTCAAGGACCTCGGCCTGGTCATCGTCGACGAGGAGCAGCGCTTCGGCGTCGAGCACAAGGAGCAGCTGAAGAAGCTGCGCGCCAACGTCGACGTGCTCACCATGTCCGCGACGCCGATCCCGCGCACCCTGGAGATGGCCGTCACCGGCATCCGCGAGATGTCCACCATCACCACCCCGCCGGAGGAGCGGCACCCGGTGCTGACCTTCGTCGGCCCCTACGACGAGAAGCAGATCTCGGCCGCGATCCGGCGTGAACTCCTGCGCGAGGGCCAGGTGTTCTACATCCACAACCGGGTGGAGTCGATCGACAAGGCGGCCGCCCGGCTCAAGGACCTCGTCCCCGAGGCGCGGATCGCGACCGCGCACGGGCAGATGGGGGAGAACCAGCTGGAGAAGGTCGTCGTCGACTTCTGGGAGAAGGAGTTCGACGTCCTGGTGTCGACCACGATCGTGGAGTCCGGCATCGACATCTCCAACGCCAACACCCTGATCGTCGAGCGCGGGGACACCTTCGGCCTCTCCCAGCTGCACCAGCTGCGCGGCCGGGTCGGCCGGGGCCGCGAGCGCGGCTACGCGTACATGCTGTACCCGCCGGAGAAGCCGCTCACCGAGACCGCGCACGAGCGCCTGGCCACCATCGCCCAGCACACCGAGATGGGCGCCGGCATGTACGTGGCGATGAAGGACCTGGAGATCCGCGGCGCCGGCAACCTGCTCGGCGGCGAGCAGTCCGGGCACATCGCGGGCGTCGGCTTCGACCTCTACATGCGGATGGTCGGCGAGGCGGTGGCCGAGTTCCGCGAGTCGCTGGCGAACGGCGGCGAGCCGGAGGAGGAGCCGCTGGAGGTGAAGATCGAGCTGCCGGTCGACGCGCACGTGCCGCACGACTACGCGCCCGGCGAGCGGCTGCGGCTGCAGGCGTACCGCTCGATCGCGGCGGTCAACTCGGAGGCGGACATCCAGCAGGTCCGGGACGAGCTCGTCGACCGCTACGGCAAGCTGCCGGAGCCGGTGGAGAACCTGCTGCTGGTCGCGGCGCTGCGGCTGTACGCCCGGCGGTGCGGCATCGCGGACATCACCCTCCAGGGGGCCAACGTCCGGTTCGGACCGGTGGAGCTGCGGGAGTCCCAGCAGCTGCGGCTGAACCGGCTCTACCCGCGCAGCCAGGTCAAGGCGGCCGCCCAGCAGCTGCTGGTGCCGCGGCCGAGCACCGGGCGGATCGGCGGCAAGCCGCTGGTCGGGCGGGAGCTGCTGGGCTGGTGCAGCGAGTTCCTGTCGGCGATGTTCGACGACCTGGCGGGGTCGAAGAAGTAGCGCCCGCCAGGCCTGGCGGGCGGGGCGGGTCCCGTCGGGCCCGCCGCCTGCCCGTCCCCGCCCCGTCCGCCCCGGACGGGCGGCGGGTAGGTTCGGGGTGTGACGACGAATGTTCCGGACGCGAAGCTGATCCTGCTGACGACCACCCACCGGGTGGCCCCCGGATTGCTGGCGTGGCCGGCGTGGGAGGCACTGCGGTCGGCGGGGCGGGTGCTGGCGGCGGACGCGGGGCATCCGCAGGTGGCGGCGGTGCAGCAGGCCGGGGTGGAGGTCGAGGTCGTGGCGGCGGGGTCGGCGCCGGCGCTGGCGCGGCTGCTGACCGGGCAGCCGGGCGGGGCCGGGCCGACGGTGTGGCTGGGCAGCCCGGACGGGGATCCGGGGCTGACGGACGCGCTGGCGCGGCTGGCGGTGGAGCACGCGGGTGAGGTGCCGGAGATCGAGGTGCTGCCGGGGTCGTACGACCTGCCGGGGGCGCGGCTGCTGGACCTGGTGTCGGTGATGGACCGGCTGCGCTCGCCGGGCGGTTGCCCGTGGGACGCCGAGCAGACGCACGAGAGCCTGGTGAAGTACCTGGTCGAGGAGGTGTACGAGCTGGTCGAGGCGATCGAGGAGGGGGACCGGGAGACGCTGCGCGAGGAGTTGGGCGACGTGCTGCTCCAGGTGTTCTTCCACTCCCGGATCGCCGAGGAGCACCCGGAGGAGGCGTTCTCGATCGACGACGTGGCCGGTGACATCGTCGAGAAGCTGATGTACCGGCACCCGCACGTGTTCGGGGACGTCGAGGCGGAGGGCGCCGCCGAGGTGGAGGCGAACTGGGAGCAGCTGAAGGCGGCCGAGAAGGCGGACCGGGAGTCGGTGCTGGACGGCGTGCCGGCCGGGCTGCCGTCGCTGGCGTACGCGGCGAAGCTGGTGTCGCGGGTGCGCCGGGCGGGCTTCGCGGGCGTGCCGGACGAGCCGTACGCGCTGCCGGCGGAGCTGACGGCGCAGTCGGCGGGCCGGCTGCTGCTGGCGGTGGCCCAGCGGGCGCACGACGCCGGGGTGGACGTGGACGCGGCGCTGCGCTCGGCCGCGCGCGGTTACCGGGACGCGGTGCGCGCGGCCGAGGGCCTCAAGCCGGTCGGCGAGTAGCGGGCCCGGGCGGGGCCTCAGGCGGCCGTGGCGGTGTTCTCGATCGGCCGCCGCTGCCGGGGGACGACTTCGCCGATGGCCTCGCCGACAAGGGCGAGGAGTTCGGCGAGGCGTTCGAGGTCGAGGCGGGCGGGCAGTTCGGCGAGGGAGACGATCCGCTCGCCGTCGGGGCCGGCGACGCAGAACAGGTCGATGGGGCCGAGGTGCTTCTCGGCGGTGTCGACGAGGGCGGCGATGTCGCTGGGGCGGCGGATGTCGCCGCCGACGCCGACGACGGGGCAGCCCGGCCGGTCGAGTTCGGTGGCGAGGTCCTCGGCGACGCCGGCCCGCTGGTCGGCGATCAGCACTCCGGCGGCTCCGGCGGCGGCGAACCGGCGGGCGAGCTCGGCTCCCGATCCGCCGTCGAGTACCGCGATGACGACGACTGACCCGCTGACCCGCATGGTCTGCTCCTCCCTGTGGGCGACACCGCACCGGCGCCCACGATTTCTGCGGAGGATCGTAGGCAGGTCCTGACCCTCCGCAACAGGGATTACCCCTCAGGTGACCAGGGTCACGCCCGCCGCCCGGCCAAGAGCTGTCCAAGAGCTGTCCACGGACCGTCCACAAGGCGTCCACGGAGCGTTGGCGGGCCGTCCGCCGGGTGTTGACGATCCGGCCCCGCCGGTCGCGGCCGCCGGAGACGGTGCGGCCCCGACCCACC
Source organism: Kitasatospora sp. NPDC056731 (assembly GCF_040687675.1). NCBI lineage: Bacteria > Bacillati > Actinomycetota > Actinomycetes > Kitasatosporales > Streptomycetaceae > Kitasatospora > Kitasatospora sp. NPDC056731. Next base: position 11,059 of record NZ_JBFBNR010000013.1, on the reverse strand, counting down.
GGATACGGTCGACGCATGCCAGCGCAGCCCGACCCCGCCGCCCCGCAGCTCTTCACCTGGGAGTTCGCCACCGATCCGTACCCTGCCTACGCCTGGTTGCGCGAGCACGCCCCGGTGCACCGCACGACGCTGCCGAGCGGGGTGGAGGCCTGGCTGGTGACCCGCTACGCGGACGCGCGGCAGGCGCTGGCGGACGGCAGGCTGTCGAAGAACCCGGCGCACCACAGCGAGCAGGCGCACCGCACCGGGCGGGTGGGAATTCCGGGGGAGCGCCAGGCGGACTTGATGACACATCTGCTGAACATCGACCCGCCGGACCACACCCGGCTGCGCCGGCTGGTGTCGAAGGCGTTCACGCCGCGCCGGGTGGCGGAGTTCGAGCCGCGGGTGCAGCAGCTCACGGACCGGCTGATCGACGGCTTCGCGCAGCGCGGTTCGGCGGACCTGATCCACGAGTTCGCGTTCCCGCTCCCCATCTACGCGATCTGCGACCTGCTGGGCGTGCCGGCCGAGGACCAGGACGACTTCCGGGACTGGGCCGGGATGATGCTGCGACACACGAAGCCGGGCCACGGCGGCAGCCAACGCGGCGGCGTGGGGCGGGCGGTGAAGCGGATGCGGGCGTACCTGCTGGAGCTGATCCACCGCAAGCGGGCGGATCCGGGCGAGGACCTGATCTCGGGCCTGATCCGGGCGAGCGACCACGGCGAGCACCTGAACGAGAACGAGGCCGCCGCGATGGCGTTCATCCTCCTGTTCGCGGGGTTCGAGACGACCGTCAACCTGATCGGCAACGGCACGTACGCGCTGCTGCGCAACCCGGAGCAGCGCAGGCTGCTGCAGGAGTCGGTGGTGCGCGGCGAGACGGCGCTGCTGGACACCGGGATCGAGGAACTCCTGCGCTACGACGGGCCGGTGGAGATGGCGACGTGGCGCTTCGCGACGCGGCCGCTGTCGATCGGCGGGGTGGACATCCCGGTGGGCGATCCGGTGCTGGTGGTGCTGGCCGCGGCGGATCGCGATCCGGCCAGGTTCGCGGACGAGAACACCCTGGACCTGGCCCGCACGGATAATCCGCACCTGGGTTTCGGCCACGGGATCCACTACTGCATCGGCGCCCCGCTGGCTCGCCTGGAGGGGCGGAGCGCACTGACCACGCTGCTTTCCCGGCTGCCGGACCTGCGGCTCGCGGAAAACCCGGAGAACCTGCGCTGGCGGGGCGGCCTGATCATGCGTGGCCTGCGGGAACTCCCGGTCGAATTCACTCCGGAGGCCCGTTCTCCGCACGCGCCGGTCACGCCGACCGACGCTCCGACACGCTGACGGCACGTCTCCGGCGGGTCGTGGAGCCAGGTCTGAACCCGCATTAATCCGGACATACCGCCGCCGGTGGTAGGCGATTGACCACGCGCCGTAATTTGTGTGTGATATCGGTGATATGAGCTTGTTATTGGTCTGATGATCTGTCTACTCTCCCTGGAGTTCGCAGCTGCGGACCTCGTGCGCGGAACGCCGAATCCTGCCCGCCGCGTCACGGGAAACCGACCAGACCCTGGGCAGGGGCGGGGGAACCAGGTTTGTTGCCGTTCCCCAACGGCTTGGGGTGAAGCCGCCCGAGCGGAATCGTTTCCGCTTTCGGCGGCCGGGCCACCTCCCGGTCCGAACCCGACAGCTCACCTCGCAGGCGTGCGGAGAGGGACCTCGTCATGCTGTTCGTTGGAACTGGCCGCCACCGTCGTCGCACCCAGACCGAGAAGGCCATCGCCGTCGCCGGTGTGGCCGGCGTCGGACTCGCGATGCCGCTCCTCACCGCCACCGGCGCCTCCGCCGCCCCGGCCTCCACCTGGGACGCCGTCGCCCAGTGCGAGAGCGGCGGCAACTGGAGCATCAACACCGGCAACGGCTTCTCCGGCGGCCTGCAGTTCACGTCCAGCACCTGGAAGGCGTACGGCGGTACCTCCTACGCCCCGCAGGCCAACCAGGCCAGCAAGGCGCAGCAGATCTCGGTCGCCGAGAAGGTGCTGGCCTCGCAGGGTCCGGGCGCCTGGCCCGTCTGCTCCCAGAAGGCCGGTCTGAGCAAGGGCGGCGCCCCGGCCTCCGTGGACACCTCCACGGACGCCAAGCCCGCCAAGCAGTCCGCCGCCAAGCCGACCCAGCAGGCGCAGACCCCGAAGCCCGCCCAGCAGCCGGTCCAGCAGGCCGCCCCGAAGCCGGCCGCCCAGCAGCCCGTCCAGCAGGCCCCGCAGCAGACGCAGCCGCAGACCCAGGGCTTCTCCGGCAAGGCCGGCTGGGACGCCGATGCGAAGGTGTACTGGTACCAGAACAACGGCGCCTGGTACTGGACCAGCCACCAGAGCGTCTACCAGCAGTACGCGGGCCAGCCCGCCGCCCAGCCGCAGTACGCGCCCCGCGCCGCGCAGCCCGCACAGTCCGCCCCGGCCGCGCAGCCCGCCGCCGCGCAGGGCGGTCACGACTACGCCGTCCGGGCCGGCGACACGCTGTCGACGATCGCCGCCGCCCAGGGCGTATCCGGCGGCTGGCAGTCGGTGTACGACGGCAACCGCGGCACCGTCGGCGGCAACCCCAACCTGATCATGCCCGGCCAGGTGCTGCACCTCGGCTGAGCGGCCCGGGCCCTGAGCGGCCCGGGCCCTGAGCGGCCCGGGCCCTGCGGGCGAAGGGGGGCGGGCGCCGTCCCCCTTCGCCCGCATTCCCCCGTATTCGCCCGCTTCGATCGGGCAAGCAGGTGAACTACTGGTGGGTAGCCGGGCCACACGCTGAGACGGGACCGAGGCCAGCGCGGCCCCGGGGGCCGGGGCGGTTAGGCTCTGGTCGTAACGACTCCGCAATCGTCCCGCCGGCAGCACCCAACGTCAGCCGGACCCTGCTTCCGCAAGGAGATGCCTCGTGCCGTCCATCGATGTCGTCGTAGCCCGTGAGATTCTCGACTCGCGTGGCAACCCCACGGTCGAGGTCGAGGTCGGCCTCGACGACGGCAGCACCGGTCGTGCCGCTGTCCCGTCGGGTGCCTCCACCGGCGCCTTCGAGGCGCTGGAGCTGCGCGACGGTGACAAGAACCGCTACTTCGGCAAGGGCGTGGAGAAGGCCGTCCTGGCCGTCATCGAGCAGATCGGCCCGGAGCTGGTCGGCTACGACGCCACCGAGCAGCGCCTGATCGACCAGGCCATGCTCGACCTGGACGCCACCCCGGACAAGTCCTCGCTCGGCGCCAACGCGATCCTGGGCGTCTCGCTGGCCGTGGCGCACGCCGCCTCCGAGGCCAGCGACCTGCCGCTGTTCCGCTACCTGGGCGGCCCGAACGCGCACGTGCTGCCCGTTCCGATGATGAACATCCTCAACGGCGGTTCGCACGCGGACTCCAACGTCGACATCCAGGAGTTCATGATCGCCCCGATCGGCGCGGAGTCCTTCTCCGAGGCCGTCCGCTGGGGCGTCGAGGTCTACCACACCCTCAAGGGCGTGCTGAAGGAGCGCGGCCTGTCCACCGGCCTCGGCGACGAGGGCGGCTTCGCGCCGAACCTGGACAGCAACCGCGAGGCCCTGGACCTCATCACCGAGGCCATCCAGAAGGCCGGCTACGTGCCCGGCCGCGACATCGCGCTCGCCCTGGACGTCGCCGCGTCCGAGTTCTACGAGGACGGCGCCTACCAGTTCGAGGGCAAGGCCATCTCCGCCGCCGAGCTCATCGAGTACTACGCCGAGCTGGTCGACTCCTACCCGCTGGTCTCCATCGAGGACCCGCTGGACGAGTCGGACTGGGACGGCTGGAAGGCCATGACCGTCAAGCTGGGCGACAAGGTCCAGCTGGTCGGCGACGACCTGTTCGTCACCAACCCGGCCCGCCTGGCCAGGGGCATCGAGACCGGCACCGCCAACGCGCTGCTGGTGAAGGTGAACCAGATCGGCTCGCTGACCGAGACCCTGGACGCCGTCGAGCTGGCCCAGCGCAACGGCTACCGCTGCATGATGTCGCACCGCTCCGGCGAGACCGAGGACGTCACCATCGCCGACCTGGCCGTCGCCACCAACTGCGGCCAGATCAAGACCGGCGCCCCGGCCCGCTCCGAGCGCGTCGCCAAGTACAACCAGCTGCTGCGCATCGAGGAGATCCTCGACGACGCCGCCGAGTACGCCGGCCGCGGCGCCTTCCCGCGCTTCCGCTCTGCGGAATAGCAAGCACAGCCGCTCTGCGGAATAGCAAGCACAGCCGTTCCGCGGAGTAGCAAGCACAGCCGTTCCGCGGAGCAGCAGGCTCAGCCGCTCCTCGGAGCGGCGAGCACGGTCGCTCCGCCGACCGGTGAGCACGCCTGACCGGTGCCCCGCCGTTCACCCCGTAGGGTGGACGGCGGGGCACCGTCGCGACCAGGAGGGGAACGGGAGATGGCAGGCTGGAGGATCCCGGGCTTGGCGGCCCGGCCTCGCTTCACGAGCCGGGCGACCGTCCTCGTCCTGGTGCTCTGCTCGCTGGTGGCGATCCTCGCCTACCCGACGCGGCAGTTCATCTCCCAGCGCGCCGAGATCTCCGCCCAGCAGGCGAAGGCCGACCGCTCCCGCCAGCAGGTCGAGCAGCTGCGCCGGGAGAAGGCCCGCTGGCAGGACCCCGAGTACGTCAAGGCGCAGGCCCGCGCCCGGCTGCACTACGCGATGCCGGGGGAGACCCCGTACATCGCGGTGGATCCGGCCGGTCCGGCCGCCGCCCGGCCCTCGGCGTCCGCCACCGGTTCCGCTGCCGCCACCGGTTCCGCTGCCGCCGCCGGCTCGGCCGCCTCCGACGGCGCGTCCGGCGGCTCGGCGCGGGCCGCCAAGCCCTGGTACGCCAGCATCTGGGACTCGGTCGACGCCGCCGACACCACCGACGCCGCCGCCCCGGCCCCCGCCTCCCCCCGTCCGCTCCCACCGTCCCCCGCTGGAGACACCTCCCCCCATGACCACTGAGAACCACCCCGCCGTCTCCGACGCCGACGTCGCCGCCATCGCCGCCCAGCTCGGCCGGGTGCCGCGCGGCCTGCGCGGCGTGGCGCACCGCTGCCCCTGCGGCAACCCGGACGTCGTGGAGACGGCCCCCCGACTGCCGGACGGCACGCCGTTCCCGACGCTGTACTACCTGACCTGCCCCAAGGCCGCCTCGCTGATCGGCACCCTGGAGGCGGACGGCGTGATGAAGGAGCAGACCGCCCGGCTCGCCGAGGACCCGGAGCTGGCCGCCGCCTACCAGAAGGCGCACGAGGACTACATCGCCCGGCGCGACGCCATCGAGGTGCTGGAGGGCTTCCCGAGCGCCGGCGGCATGCCGGACCGGGTGAAGTGCCTGCACGTGCTGGTCGGCCACTCGCTGGCGGCCGGCGAGGGCGTCAACCCGCTCGGCGACGAGGCGATCGGCCTGCTGGAGGACTGGTGGGCCAAGGGCCCCTGTGTCTCCCCGGCCGAGGTCGAGGCCGCCGGTGGGCGGGTCGCCCGCAACCGGGCCAAGGAGCAGGACCACCAGGCCGTGATCGAGGCCAAGCAGCAGAAGGCCGCCGAGCGCGCCGCGAAGAAGCGGGCCGCCGAGGAGTCCGACCCCGGGGAGTCCGCGTGAGCATGACCCGGGTGGCCGCGATCGACTGCGGCACCAACTCGATCCGGCTGCTGGTCGCCGACCTGGACCCGGCCACCGGGGAGATCACGGACCTCGACCGCCGCATGATCATCAACCGGTTGGGCCAGGGCGTGGACCAGACCGGCCGGCTGCACCCGGACGCGCTGGCCCGCACCTTCGCGGCCTGCCGCGAGTACCGGGAGGTCATCGCCGGGTTCGGGGTCGGCCCGGAGCGCACCCGCTTCGTCGCCACCAGCGCCTCGCGGGACGCCGAGAACAGCGCCGAGTACGTCGAGGGCGTGCGCGCGATCCTGGGCGTCGAGCCCGAGGTGGTGAGCGGCGAGGAGGAGGCGCACCTGTCCTTCGTGGGCGCCACCAAGGAGCTGACCGGCGGCCAGTTCCCGGCGCCGTACCTGGTGTTCGACCTCGGCGGCGGCTCGACCGAGTTCGTGCTGGGCGGTGCGGACGTGCAGGCGGCGCGCTCGGTGGACATCGGCTGCGTCCGGCTCACCGAGCGGCACTTCGGCGGCGCCGAGCTGCCCTCGCCGGAGCAGATCGAGACGGCCCGGGCGCACGTGCGGGCCGAGCTGGACAAGGCCGAGGAGGTCGTCCCGCTGCGCGGCGCGGCCACCCTGGTGGGCCTGGCCGGGACGGTCACCACGGTGTCCGCGATCGCCCAGGAGCTGCCGGCCTACGACTCGGCGGCGATCCACCACTCGCGGATCGGCCGGGAGCGGGTCGCCGGGATCGCCCGTGAGCTGCTGGGTGCCACCCACGCCGAGCGCGCGGCCATCCCGTCGATGCACCCGGGCCGGGTGGACGTGATCGCGGCCGGCGCGCTGGAGCTGCTGGAGATCATGGAGCGGACGGGCGCGGCCGAGGTGGTCGTGAGCGAGCACGACATCCTGGACGGCATCGCCTGGAGTATGGCCTCCTGACCTCCTGCGGGCCTTACCCGACCGGCCCCGGCACCCCTTTCGGGGGTCCGGGGCCGGGGCGCGCCCGGACCGGTGCGGGAAAGTTCGTGAATTTCTTCACATGGCGATCCAGTCATTCGTCGCACCCGCTCGCCCGCTACGTCCGAAATGTGGGACCGAAGGTCTGCTCGCCGTGACGACCCCTGGATCGCAGGTCAAGCCTCGGTTGAGGTTTGAAAATCGAAATCACGAGCGGGAACCCGGGCACCGTACGGATCGTTGCTGCTCAGCAGGGTGGTATTCCGGCGTGCGCCCACGAGGGGGCGCCCAAGGCCGTGAGCCGGCGCGCTGGGCCCGGATTTGCGGCCGCGCAGTGTAGCACGGGGTGTCCAGAAGCTTGTGACCGGGCTCACGAAGGCTGCTCCGGACGGTGCTGGATACTTTCGGATATGAGCACCACGGAGCGTCCTCGCATCCTCATTGTCGGCGGTGGTTACGTCGGCCTGTATGCCGCGATGCGCATCCTCAAGAAGATGCGTTACGGCGAAGCGACCGTCACGGTCGTGGACCCGCGGTCGTACATGACGTACCTGCCCTTCCTCCCCGAGGCGGCCGGCGGCAACGTCGCGCCCCGCAACCTCGTCGCGCCGCTGCGCAGCGCCCTCAAGAAGGCGGAGGTGCTCACCGGTGCGGTCACCGGTGTGGACCACGCCCGCAAGGTCGCCACCATCCAGCCCGCGGCCGGCGACAGCTACGAGCTGCCCTTCGAGTACCTGGTCGTCGCGACCGGCTCGGTCTCCCGCACCTTCCCGATCCCGGGTCTGGCGGAGCACGGCATCGGCATGAAGACGGTGGAGGAGGCCATCAGCCTCCGCAACCACGTCATGGCCCAGCTCGACAAGGCCGAGTCCACCGCCGACGAGGAGGTCCGCCGCAAGGCCCTGACCTTCGTCGTCATCGGCGGCGGCTTCGCCGGTGTCGAGACGATCGCCGAGGTCGAGGACATGGCGCGCGACGCCGCCAAGATCTACAAGACCGTCAGCCGTGACGACATGCGCTTCGTCCTGGTGGAGGCGGCCAACCGCATCCTCCCGGAGATGGGCCCGGACCTCGGTCTGTGGACCAAGGAGAAGCTCGAGGAGCGGAAGATCGAGGTCTACATCGAGACCTCGATGGACTCCTGCGTCGACCAGCACGTGGTGCTGAAGAACGGCCTGGAGATGGACGCCTCCACCATCGTGTGGACGGCCGGCGTGAAGCCGAACCCGGTGCTGGCCAACTTCGGCCTGCCGCTGGGCCCGCGCGGCCACGTCGACACCGCGCCGACCCTCCAGGTCCAGGGCTTCGACTACGTCTGGTCCGCCGGCGACAACGCCCAGGTCCCGGACCTCGCCTCCGGCGAGGGTGCCTGGTGCCCGCCGAACGCGCAGCACGCCGTGCGCCAGGCCGCCGTCCTCGGTGACAACGTCATCTCGGGCATGCGGGGCTTCCCGCAGAAGAACTACGAGCACAAGAACCTCGGTGCGGTCGCCGGCCTGGGCCTGCACAAGGGCGTCGCGATCCTCTTCGGCAAGGTCAAGCTGAAGGGCCGCCTGGCCTGGTGGTTCCACCGCGCGTACCACGGCGCCATGGTCCCGACCATGAACCGCAAGGTCCGGGTCTTCACCGACTGGACGCTGGCCATGTTCCTGAAGCGCGAGATGGTCGGCCTCTCCCAGATGGAGCAGCCGCGCCTGCCGATCCAGGAGGTCACGGCGCCCACGAAGCCCGTGGAGGCCGCCAAGCCGGCCGCCGAGAAGGAACTCGCCAGCAAGTAAGCGACTGCGACCCCGGTGTGGGAGCACCGGGGTATGAGTCGGAGGCCCTCCGCCCGGCAGTGTCGCCGGACCACGACCTCCGTGGTGCTCAGCCGGCCGTGCGACCGGGCGGAGTACAGAAGTAGAAGGGCCCCTGCCGAAACCCTCCGGCAGGGGCCCTTTCTCGTCGTCCGCCCGCTGGGCGGGCCCGTGAGGGGCGGTCAGTCGGTCTTGATGCTCTCCAGGATGTCCAGCTTGGACGCCCGGCGGGCGGGCCAGATCGCGGCCACCAGGCCGACCACCCCGGCCAGGGCCAGGAACAGCGCCAGCTGGCCGAACGGCAGGACGGTGGTCAGGCCGCTCAGGCTGGACTTCAGGGTGCCGTTGATCGCCCAGGCGATGAAGCAGCCGAGCAGCAGGCCGATGCCGGCGCCGAACAGCGAGATCACCACGGACTCCAGGCGGACCATCCGCTTGATGCCCCGGCGGTCCAGACCGATCGCCCGCAGCATCCCGATCTCGCGCTTGCGCTCGAAGACCGACATCGCCAGCGTGTTGATCACGCCCAGGATCGCGACCAGCACGGACATCGCCAGCAGGCCGTACATCAGGTTCAGCGCGAAGGTGATGGTCTGGCTGAAGTCGTCGCGGACGTCCTGCTTGGACTTGACGTCGATCACCGGGTTGGCGCCGGTGGCGTCCTTGAGGGACTGCTTGAGCGCGGCGGTGGCGCCGTCCTTGCCCTTGACCAGGACGTCGGTGATGTAGGGCTTCGCCTCGTGCTTGGCGACCTCGCTGTTGGCCAGCAGGGCCGAGCCGAGCATGCCGCCCTTCTCGTACACGCCGCCGACGGTGAGCTGACCGGTGGACTGGTCCGGGTAGGAGACCGCCATCGTCGAGCCGGCGGTGACGTGGAGCTTCGTGGCGAGGTCCTGGTCCACCAGGACCTTGCCCTGGCCGAGGGCGGCGGTGGCGCCGCTGGTCAGCTTGACCTCGGCGAGCTGGTCGAAGGAGCCGGCGTCCATGCCGGTGACCGCCACGCCGGTGCCGTCGAGCTCCCACCTGGCGGTCGTCACCGCGGAGGAGGCGGCCACCCCGGGGGCCTTGGCGATCTCACCGGGCACCTGCTCGGACAGGCTCATGTGGTTGGCGCCCGAGACCATGTAGTCGGACTTCATCGAGCTGGTGACGGCCCTGTCGATCGCGCCGCCGACCGAGGCACCGATCACGGTGAGGCCGCTGACCAGGGTCAGGCCGATGGTGAGCGCGGCGGCGGTGGACGCGGTGCGGCGCGGGTTGCGGACCGCGTTCTGCTGGGCGAGCTTGCCCGGGGTGCCGCCGAGCCCGCGCAGCAGCGGGCCGATCAGTGCGACCACCGGGCGGGAGAGCAGCGGCAGCAGGACGAACACGCCGATCAGGGCGAGCAGGGCGCCGAGGCCGACCGGCAGGCGGCCGCTGTCGTTGCCGGTGGAGGCGCCGAAGCCGATCAGCGCGAGGCCGCCGGCGGTGAGCGCCGAGCCGATCGCGTTGCGGACCAGCAGGCTCTTCTGGCTGGTCGGCTGGTCGCCGCTGCTCATCGCCGCCACCGGGGCGATCCGGGAGGCGCGCACGGCCGGCAGCAGGGCGGACAGCACCGTCACCAGGACGCCGACGGCCAGGGTCACCGCGATGGTGAGCGGCTTGATGACCAGCGTGCCGTGCGGCATGTTCTCGTTCAGCTGGCTCATCAGGGCCTGCATGCCGGCGCCGATTCCGATGCCGGCGAGCAGCCCGGCCAGCGCCGCGACGGTGCCGATCGCCAGGGCCTCGACCAGCACCGAGCGGGTGACCTGCTTGCGGCTGGCGCCGATCGCCCGCAGCAGCGCGAGTTCCTTGGTGCGCTGGGCGACCAGCATGGTGAAGGTGTTGGCGATGATGAAGATGCCGACGAAGAGCGAGATCCCGGCGAAGACCAGCAGCATGGTGCGCATGCTGTCGGTGGCCTTGGTGATCATCTCCTGCTCGTCGGCCTTGAGCTTGGCGCCCGTCTCGACGTCGAAGTGCTGGCCGGACGGCACCTTGGGCTGGACCTGGGCGAGCAGCGCGTCCTCGCTGGTGCCGGGCTTGGCGGTGAGCACGATGCTGCTGAAGTGGCCGGGCTCCAGCAGCAGTTGCTGGGCGGTGGCGCGGTCGAACAGGGTGAGGGTGCCGCCGCTGTTCACCACCGGGTCGTCGGTGGTGAAGACGCCGGTGAGCTTCGCCTCGACCACCGGGCCGTTGATGGCGATCCGGACGGTGTCGCCGATCTTGTAGCCGGCCTTGTCGGCGGTCTTGCGGTCGAGGGCGATCTCTTTGCCGTTCTTCGGGCCCTGGCCCTCGGCCATCGGGTAGCGCGGGTCCTTGCCGTCCGCGGCCGGGGCGAAGTTGGCGCCCTTGGCGGCCCAGAACTGGCCGATCAGGTTGCCGCTCCGGTCGGCGACCCCGGTGAAGCCGCTGACCACGCCGCGGGCGTTGGCGGTGCCCGGCAGGGCGGCCAGCTGCTGGACGGTGGCGTCGGTGAGCGAGGCGTTGCCGCTCTCGCTCTTCTGCTTGGCGCTGGCGCGGGAGCCGGCCGAGTAGTCCACGACCTGGACCGAGACGTCCGAGTAGCTCTTGGAGTTGTTGTCCCGCATGGCCTTGCCGAAGGTGTCGGAGAAGACCATGGTGCCGGCGACGAAGGCGGTGCCGAGCATGACGGCCAGCGCCGTCATGAGGAGTCGGCCCTTGTGGGC